>NZ_CP019389.1:0-132500 GCF_001971785.1 Seonamhaeicola sp. S2-3
TGCTTACTCCGTTACAGACGAAACGGGTTGGCAAAGTAGAACCTCAATAGATATTAAAATTGTAGAATAAATAATCATACTTTATTAAACGTAAAGTTCTAATGAATTAGAGTTAGTTATACCCTGCTTTTCTTTATTACTATTGGTATTTTTTAAACAAGCTCCTATTTTATATAATGAACTAGAGTAAACCATCAACAAATAATTTTAAAAAAAGTCTTTAATTAAATACTAAAAATCATGGTAAACTCATCAAAACTTGATGATTTAAGGGGTTAAACTCTCTCAAATCTAAAAACACTATCTTCTTGTTTTACATGAAAAAATTTGCAGTTAGAATAATGCACAAACTCAAAGGTTTTATGATAATCAAACCCATAGCCTACTACTTTAAAAATAGCATCTACATCAATATTTCCGTAAGGAGATAAGCGCCTAAATCTATATTGCAGCTCATGATTTGTTTGGTACAATTCAAACCAAGCTCCCGCGGCAATTCCAGAAAGCCATTGTCCTTTTTTATGTACTTCATCAAAATGTTTTGGCTCTAAAGTTCCTACTAAATTTACTTTATGGTTTTTAAGTTTATCTAAAAAGCAACGAATATTTTCACTCATTTGCGACCCTGTAAACTCACTTATTTTACCAATTTCAGACACCTCATAAACATAATTTTCGGTATCTGCTAAAAGCACATTACCAACTGTACTTGGTGTAAACCATTTAGATTTTATAAGTCGTTTTTTAATCACTTCATCAGTAACCGAAGCTATTAAACTATCAGTTACAAAACGTGCACAGTTACAAGCATCTTTAATAAATGCTGCATACCTTATAAAATGCTTTTCCTGCATTTTTGTAATGTGAGTTCTAGCTTTTTTATAATCAACAGCATTACAAACCGATGCGATTAACTTACCTTCACCATGGGTTAATTTTGGGTGTGTTGCTAAGAACACTAATATTTCATCAAGGTTTTTAATGATATTGTTTTCAATTTTGGCTTTTAATGGAAAATGCAGTTCGTTATCAGTTTGCCTTCCGCGTACTCTTCCTGTTGGTTCTGGAGTAATGTAGCGCCCAAAATCATGATACTCTAAAACACCTGTTTCTTTATCAATAAGTACTAATGCAGCATGACCTGCACGCAAATAGTTTTTCTTGCCAATACCTAAATATCTTAAAAAGGGAGAAAACCATTCATCTGAAACCATAACGATAGTCTCAGGATATGCTAGGGTTAAAATGATTCCAGTATTATTCATTAACTATTTGTGGCAAACTAAAAGTTTTATTTATTTCTGTACCGCTTTGAAGGTTTTCATGAAACATAAAAACAGTATCAGTTTGTTTTTCTACTTGGGTGATGCTTGTTGTTTTTACAAAACCTCGATTCATTAAAACTCCATAATCAAGATTTTTGCCTCCGCCTTCTTTGTGGAATTTTATTAAAGAATAGGCATTTAAATTATTGTTTGCTTTAAAATCATAGAACCATTGTTGACGTTCAGCTTTCATCTTCTTATTGTATAATGTAGAAGAAGACCAAATTTTGGGTTCTAAAGGTAATTCAGAAATATGTTTTTTATTACCGTCCCAAACAAGTTCTAGAAGCTTCAAATTATTATTCCAATCTAATATTACAATAGTAAACGGTTCTATATCATCTAGATTATAAGCTTCTATACAAGACAGAATACAATCGGCAATCATAAAATCTTTTGCCACAATGCCTCTACTCTTTCGGTATTTTTGTTTTCGTTTATGAGTTTTAAAACCTCCATTCAACACACAAACCAATCTGTTTTGTTCACTAACGCCTATCCATGTTCCTCCCGATAATTTATCTTTAGGAAAAAGAGTTTTCACACCTTCAATCTTATAAAAATCTGGCAATAACGATATTCTACTAGGAGCTTCATCTCTATTAGATGTTAGAATAAAATCATTGTTAGATTTCGGAATAAAAGTTACGGTACACATGAATGAAGTAGTCTATATACAAAGTACCAACTTACAAAAAATTCACAATTAGTAGGAAATCCTTTTTACATAATTATTTTAATCAATAAATTATTGCTAATCTTAATTATTCAAATTATAAATTAAAACTAGATAACAAATAAATCGAAAAAATTAACGCTAATTTATAAGTTTAGCCAGTAATTAATAATTTTAATATTCTTAAATTTGTCACCTATTCACTGAATATTTTTTAATAAAAACTCACTAATTATGGGAAAAGGCTTTTTTAATGTACCTATTGCAGTTAACGAACCTGTAAAAAGTTATGCTCCAGGATCTCCAGAAAGAGATGCTGTTTTACAAGCATATAAAAACATGTTTAACAGTAAAATAGAGGTACCTTTATATATAAACGGTAAAGATGTTAAAACTGGAAACACCAGAACCATGTCTCCACCACACGATCATAAACATGTAGTTGGAACTTATCATTTAGCAGAACAATCTCATATTGAAGAAGCAATAGCTACGGCTTTAGAAGCTAGAAAAACTTGGTCTCAAACTCCTTGGGAACAGCGTGCCGCTATATTTTTAAAAGCTGCAGAGTTAATTGCTGGACCATACCGAGCAAAAATAAACGCTGCTACCATGATAGCACAATCTAAAACAATTCACCAAGCCGAAATTGATGCTGCTTGTGAGTTTGTAGATTTCTTGCGTTTTAATGTACAGTTTATGACCGACATTTATGCAGAACAACCAGAAAGCACAAATGATGCATGGAACCGTGTTGAATATCGCCCTTTAGAAGGTTTTACTTATGCTGTAACACCATTTAATTTTACAGCTATTGCTGGAAACCTACCATCTTGTATGGCTTTAATGGGGAATGTAGTTGTCTGGAAACCAAGCGATAGCCAAGTATATTCTGCAAAAGTAATCATGGATATTTTTGAAGAAGCTGGAGTACCTCCTGGGGTTATTAATGTAGTTTTTGGAGATCCTGTAATGATTACAAATACAGTTTTAGCAAGTCCTGATTTTTCAGGTTTACACTTTACAGGTTCTACATTCATTTTTAAAGAACTTTGGAAACAAATAGGAACAAATATTCACAATTATAAAACCTATCCTAGAATTGTTGGAGAAACTGGTGGTAAAGATTTTATTATAGCTCACAAATCGGCCAATGCCAAACAAGTAGCTACCGCTATTGCTCGTGGTGCCTTTGAGTTTCAAGGACAAAAATGTAGTGCCGCTTCTAGGGCTTACATTCCACAAAGCTTATGGGCAGACGTGAAAAAGTTTGTTATAGAAGATGTTAACTCTTTTAAAATGGGTTCTCCAGAAGATATGAGCAACTTTATTACAGCGGTAATTCACGAAGGCTCTTTTGATAAACTAGTTAAATATATAGACCAAGCTAAAGCAGATAAAGATGCGGAAATTATTGTTGGTGGAAATTATGATAAAAGTAAAGGTTATTTTATTGAACCTACCGTAATTGTTACCACAAACCCAAAGTACGAAACTATGTGTACTGAGTTATTTGGACCCGTAATTACTATTTATATTTATGAAGATGATGCTTACGCAGACACTTTAAAACTAGTAGATGAAACTAGTGAATATGCTCTAACTGGTGCTATTTTAGCTAAAGATAGATATGCTATTACAGAAGCTACGGAAGCTTTACAAAATAGTGCTGGTAATTTTTACATAAATGATAAACCTACTGGTGCTGTTGTTGGCCAACAACCTTTTGGTGGTGCTAGAGCATCTGGTACAAATGATAAAGCAGGAAGCGCTCAAAACTTACTACGTTGGGTATCACCTAGATTAATAAAGGAAACCTTTGTAACGCCTACAGATTATCGTTATCCCTTTTTAGGAGAGTAATTAAATCTTTTATTGAGTTGTTATAAAATAAATTTATAGTTTTTAATAACATTTAATTATACCAGAGAAGTTTCTTTCTCTGGTTTTTTTATGTATTAAGTTAAGGACTTGCTAGATAAAATAGAGTCTTAACATAATCATAGGTTGCATTTAATTTTTCTACTCATAAAAATACCCCCAAATAGTGTTTAACTATTTGGGGGCACTTCATAAAAGGTGGCTTATAATACTATATTTTTAATATTATTCTCCTTTCATAAAGGTTTCCATAACAGCATCACTTACACCCATGTTACTAAAACCACCATCGTTATAAAGGTTTTGTAGTGTAACACGTTTGGTTAAATCGCTAAATAATGTTACAGTATAATTTGCACAATCTAAAGCCGTTGCGTTACCAAGTGGCGACATTTTTTCGGCATAGGCAATAAACCCATCAAAACCTTTTACACCACTACCTGCTGTTGTTGGTGTTGGCGATTGTGAAATGGTGTTTACACGCACTTTTTTATCGCGTCCAAAAAAGTAACCAAAGCTACGTGCAATACTTTCTAAATAGGCTTTATTATCGGCCATATCGTTATAATCTGGAAACACACGTTGTGCTGCCATATATGTTAAAGCTACAATACTTCCCCATTCATTCATAGCATCTGCTTTGTAAAGTGTTTGCATTACTTTATGGAATGACATAGCAGAAACATCGGTTCCTTTTTGGGTCCAACTATAATTTTGGTCTGTATAACTTCTTCCTTTTCTAACGTTTATAGACATTCCAATAGAGTGTAAAACAAAATCTATTTTTCCGCCTAAAATCTCCATAGATTTTTCAACTAAATTTTGCAAATCTTCTTCAGAAGTAGCATCGGCAGGAATAATTTGAGAACCTGTTTTTTCTGCAAGCTCATTTATTTGTCCCATTCTCATAGCTACTGGTGCATTAGTTAATACAAACTCACCACCTTCTTCATGAACACGTTCTGCTGTTTTCCAAGCAATAGAGTTAGAATCTAATGCTCCAAATATGATTCCCTTTTTTCCTTTTAATAAATTATGCGACATATCTTGGCTAGTTAATTTTAAATATTAATTCCTTTTTTGTTTAAATAGTGCTCAAAAATACTAAACTTTAGCTTTAAACGCTTATTTTTTTTAATTGAGCAATTCTTTTGCATGCGCTATTGCTGAAGACGACATATCTGACCCTCCCAACATTTGTGCAATTTCTACAACACGCTCATCGTGATTAAGCTTTACAAGGTTGGTTTGAGTAACATTATTTACATCTTCTTTATATACTTTAAAGTGCGAATGCCCTTTGGCTGCTATTTGTGGTAAATGGGTTATAGAGAAAACTTGCATTGTTTTACTCATTTGTAGCATAATGTCGCCCATTTTATTTGAGATTTCTCCAGAAACACCTGTATCAATTTCATCAAACATAATAGTTGGTAACTGAATATATTTAGATAAAATGGACTTTATTGCTAGCATTATTCTTGATAGTTCTCCTCCAGATGCAGCCTTTTTAAGTTCATTAAAATTACCTCCTTTATTGGCTGAAAATAAAAATGACAACTCATCTTTTCCGTTAGAAAGGAAACTATCAGACAATGAAACATCAATATTAAACTGTGCGTTTGGCATACCTAAATCTGCCAAAATAGTTTCTAATTGTGTTTTTAAACTTGGTATAGCTTCTACCCTATTATTATGAATAGATTTGGCTATAGTATTTAATTTTTCTGTTTTAATATTAATGTCTTGTTTCTTTTTAGCAATAGTATCATCTAGGTTTTCTGTTACAGCTACCTTTTCTTCTAACTGTTTTTTTATAGCTATTAATTCTGAAATATTACCTGCTACGTGCTTTTGCAGTAAATCATTTAATGTTTTTAATTTAGCATCTACTACTTCAAGCCTATTGGGGTCTGCATCTAAATTTTCTTGAAATGCATTTACTTCTGCAAAAACATCATCCATTTCAATTAAACTGCTATTTACCCTGTTAAAAACATCTTCGTATTTAGAAGACATTCCTACTAACTTCTGAAAAGCATTTTTTAGGGCTGTTAATGTTGATAAAACGCCTATTTCTTCATCACTTAATAATTGATATGCTTCTGATAATTTTTCTTTAATTTCTTCAACATTATTGAGTGTTTCATATTCTTCTTCTAAAGCTTCTAGCTCTCCTTCTACCAAATTAGCATCTACAAGTTCTTTTAATAAAAAAGCATTGTAATCATGTTCTTTTATGGCTTCGGCCTGAAATACCAATAGCTCATTTAACTCTTTTTGAAGTTTTTTATAAGCTTTTAATTCTACTTGATATTTACTTAGTAAATCTTCATTTTTAGCTAGGGCATCAATAATTTGAAACTGAAACGTATCATTGGTAAGTTGTAGTGTTTGATGTTGTGAATGAACATCTATTAACCGCTCTCCTAAAAGCTGCAAACTACTTAAATTTACAGGCGAATCATTAACAAAAGCTCTAGATTTACCTGATGGAAGTATTTCTCTCCTAATTATAGTTTGTGGTTCATAATCAAAATCTTCTGCTTTAAAAAGCGCTTGTAATTTATAGTTTTCAACATTAAAAACGGCTTCAATAATACATTTTTTTGACGCATCTTTTAAACTACTTAAATCGGCACGTTTACCAAGAATTAACGACAATCCGCCTAATAAAATAGATTTTCCTGCCCCCGTTTCACCAGTAATTATTGAAAAACCACTATTGAAATCTACCTGTAGATTATCAATTAAAGCATAATTTTTTATTGAAAGTGATGTTAGCATAATTTTTTAAGTAAAAGTTTCTAATACTTAATTGTTTGCCATTTACTACTGTGCATTGGCGCAACCTTTTGAAGCACTTCTTTTAAGCTAGCAATGTTTACATTTGGACCATCACTAAATATTTGTGCAATCTCATCGGCCTTAGCATCAAAAAATGTACGTTGCAAAAAAGAATTTGGCCTTCTACTGTTCATTGCTTGAAATAACTTAATAGCTTCTGCAATTTTTTCTTTGCCTTCTTTAGGGTTTTCAGACATTATATCTAACCCTTGTCTGTGGTAGCTATTCATTACTTGTCTGTATTCTTTATAAGTAGCCGACATTACATTGTCTATTAATGTAAACCTGCTTTGTAAACCATCTTCTAGTTTCCACCCCTTAAAATTTCCTTGTTGCGAATAATTAGCAATAGTTTGAGCTTGTTTAAAATAAGGATCTCCTCCATTTTCGGCAAAAGAATCGGCATCTAAAGCCAAAATCATGTAGACATGAAAGGCTATAACAGACACCAAATTAGATTGAAATTGTGTTGGATTAAAATTTAAATTTTGATATTCTAAATATGTAAAATTAAAATCTTTATCATTAAAATTATACACTGGCGTATTATAGGACGACCCATACACTGGACGAGACGATTGCACTTGTAAAGTTGCCTGAAAAGATTCACTACTATAATTATTTACAGTAATAACCATACTGCAATCTATACGCTCTTGAGGTAAAAACGTTTTATTTGTCCATTTTGTATTGTTAACAAACTCATTTAATTGTTTTTCTAAGGTTTTAAAAATTGAAAAATTTTCGTTCCCCGTTAATTCTGCATTAACTACTACTTTACAATTTAGCTCTTGCGAAACTCCTGTAATAGCTATAAAAAAAGTTAAAACAATAATAATATTACGCATGAATTTGTTCTGTTATTTTGTTTAATAAATCTTTAGCTACCGCTGCCTTAGATTTTAAATTAAATTTAGTGATATTTTCGTTGTCATCAATAAAAGTAACTTTATTAGTATCTACTCTAAAACCAGCTCCTTTATCGTTTAACGAATTTAAAACAATTAAATTTAAATTCTTTCCTTTTAATTTGGCTTTTGCATTTTCTAACTCATTGTTGGTTTCTAATGCAAAACCAACTAAGTACTGATGTTTTTTTATTTTTCCCAAAGAAGCTAAAATATCTTTAGTTTTTTCTAACTCTAAAGTTAACGTTGCATCCTTCTTTTTTATTTTCTTAGATGCCACTTCTTTAGGTTTAAAATCGGCTACTGCAGCTGAAAGTATAGCAACATCTGACGTACTAAAATATTCATGTACTTTGGTATACATATCTTCTGCTGTTGTAATTGGCACTACATTTATTAAACTATGTGAAACGCTTTCATTGGTTGGTCCGGTAATTAAAATAACTTGAGCTCCTAAATTGGCTGCAGCTCTTGCTATTTCAAACCCCATTTTACCGCTAGAATGATTTCCTATAAATCTAACAGGGTCTATAGGCTCATAAGTTGGACCCGCCGTAATTAAAACGTTCTTACCTTTTAAAGGAAGTTTGTTTAGAATATCATTCTCTATAAAAGTTATAATATCCTCTGGTTCTGCCATTCTACCTTCTCCAACCAATCCACTAGCCAATTCTCCACTAGTTGCAGGAATCATAATATTTCCAAAAGATTTTAATTTTTCAAATGAATTTTTAGTAGTTTGGTGTTTATACATATCTAAATCCATAGCAGGTGCAAAATACACCGGACATTTAGCTGACAAGTAAGTAGCTAATAATAAATTATCACAAACGCCATTTGCCATTTTAGATAGCGTATTTGCTGTTGCTGGTGCTACTATAAACAAGTCTGCCCAAAGCCCTAAATCTACATGACTATTCCACACGGCATTATCATCTTCTTCATTTGTAAAAGATGAATACACTGGATTTTTTGATAGGGTGGATAAGGTTAATGGCGTTACAAACTCTTTTGAAGCGGGTGTCATGACAACTTTTACGTTAGCACCTGCTTTAACAAATAACCTAACTAATGAAGCTGTTTTGTAAGCAGCTATACCTGCACTAACGCCTAATAGTATATTTTTACCGCTTAGTATACTCATAAAAAAAAATAGCTTTTCAGAATTTTAGTTTAACTTCCTTTTTCCTGATTTTTATCTGCAATTTTATAACCGTAACTTTTGTTATGTTCCAAAATTTGCGCTCTGAAAAAGAAAATTAAATGTACTAAATTCTCCTGAAAAGCTACTTGTTAAAGTATTTACTTTTTAAAAAATTAATCTTGAGAATCTTCCTCAGTATTTCTGAAGTAAATTTTATCTGTTAACCATTCTTGAACGGCTAAGGCATGAGGTTTTGGTAATTTTTCATAAAATTTAGAAACCTCAATTTGCTCTTTATTTTCAAAGACTTCTTCAAGACTATCATTGTAAGTAGCAAACTCCTCTAACTTATCAATAAGCTCTTTTTTAATCTCAGTGTTAATTTGTTCAGCTCTTCTTGCTATAATTGAAATAGACTCATAGATGTTTCCTGTTGGCTCATCTATTTGATTTCTATCATAAGTTACTGTGTTAACAGGAGCATTGATTTTTTTTAAATCCATTGTGATTATGTTTAACTTTTTGTGCTATACTTTTTTAATTCTTGGTCAACAACTTTTGCCATTTCTTTTACTTGCTCTACATATTTAGAATTAGCAAAAGATTTAACAAATGACTCGCTTGCTTCTTTAGCGTTCTCTAAACGCTGTTTTCTTATATGAACAACCTCACCTTCTATAGAACGGTTATACTCAACACTATTAACAGCCTGTTGGTAAATAGCATCTAATCTATAAAAATTAGCATCTTCTCTTAGACTAGATCCAGGAAAATCATATAAAAAGTTATCAAAAGATTTTATGGCTGCATTAAAATCATGTGTAAAACCAGGAGCAATTAAACTATATTGCTTAGCAATAGCAAAAGCTTTTTGCTCTAGTTTAAACTCTAATTCCTTAACTAATTTATTAGCTTCTGGTAAATATTCTGATTCTGGGAATCTATTAATAAACTCTTGTATTTTTTCTATAGCTTCTGTGGTTTCTGTTTGATCTTTAGTGTAAACAGGTGAAAGCATATAATAACTCTGAGCACTTAAAAACGAAGCCTCTTCTCTTTTTTCACTCTTTGGATATGCTGTTGCAAACTGCTCAAACCTGTAAGATGAAATGTAATAGTCTTTCATTTTATAAAAGGTCATAGCGTACAAGTACATTAGCTTTTCTGCTTGAGGTTTCCCTCTGTACTCTGGCACTATTTGAGCAAAAAGCCTGTTGGCTTTAGCATACTTTCCTTCATTGTACAGCGCTTCTCCCATTTTAAATTTTTCGGCAGTGGCTCCTTCTCCAGAGGCTTTAAGTACCTTTTGATACTCACTACACGAACTAAAAACGACTAACGCTACTAATATGTAAAAAAACTTCTTCATAGATTTTAAACAGAATGCAAAATTAAGTTATTATTATGGATTTTAAAAATATTATTTAACAGCTAAAATAACTGCTTAATCTTAGTAACGATAAGGATTAAGTAATATTTAACTTTTTTACTTAAAAAGTTACTACTTTACTCTATAAATATTGCAAAAAAGCTTGATATAAAATTAAGCTAAATAAGCTTTAATTTTCTCTTTTAAAGCACTTGATGCTGGTACAACTGGCAAACGTACAGTATCTTGACATAGGTTAAGGGCTTCAAAAACAGCTTTAATGCCTGCCGGATTATTTTCTTCAAAAATGTACCCAATAATATCCATTAATTTAAAATGCAGTTTATAAGCTTCTTTAGCATTTCCTTTTAAACCTAAACGAATCATTTCAGTAAAATCTTTAGGTAACGCTTGACCTATTACGGAAATAACGCCTGCACCACCTGCCAAAACAACACCTAAAGCTAAATCGTCATCACCAGAAATTATTAAAAAATCATCTGGTTTATTTTTCAAGAGTTCTAAATATTGAGACATGTTATTTCCTGCTTCTTTAACTGCAATAATATTTTTAAAATCATTAGCTAATCTTAAAGTGGTAGATGGCTCCATGTTTTTTGCGGTTCTACCTGGTACATTATATAAAATAACATCAATTGGAGATGCTTCTGCAACCGCTTTAAAGTGCTGATATAATCCTTCTTGAGTTGGCTTATTATAGTATGGAGACACAGATAAAACAGCATCAATACCACTAAAATCTGTAGCTTTTATTTCATCTACTACTTGTGCTGTGTTATTTCCTCCAATTCCTAAAACTAATGGCAAACGCCCGTTATTAGTTTCAGAAATAGTTTTTATTACCTCTTTCTTTTCTTGTTTTGTTAGTGTAACACTTTCTCCTGTAGTTCCGCAAATTACAAGGTATTCTACTCCATTTTCAATATTGTAATTTACAATATTAGCCAATGCTAAGTGGTCTACAGTTAAATCTGAATTAAATGGTGTAACCAATGCAACTCCGGTTCCTAAAAACTTACTACTCATTTTAAATTTTATTTAATATAGTCAAGTACTTAAAAATTTCATTTTTAAACACGTCAAATTCTTTTATATCGGTTTTAATAATTAAATCATTTAACCGTTCATCACTAACCAAAATACCTACTTTAAATTTTGCTTTAGATGCGGCTGTCATTAACTTTAATTCTATATTATCATGCAGATAATAACTTATTAAAACATCAAAATCTTTATTTAAAAAAGATTGCAATTCTACGTTCTTTACAACACCTTTCCAACCAAAATCTTTAGGGGTAAAGCAATCATCCCAAGAGTTTAAATTTTCTTTATTAGTTTCAGAAAAAGCTACAATTTTAAGTTTATTTGTTCTAACTTTAATTAAATCAGCCAGCTTTCTAAAGCTTTCCAAATCATCAAACTCATCAATATTCAAGATAATACCTAAACTTTGTACTTCACTTTTGGTAGTATTTACCTCTCTTTCAGTTAACAATTTGTTTAAGTACTTTTTATTAGATTTTTCTTTAAAACCCTTTAAAATCATTTATCTTTATACTTTGCGCAAAGGTAGCAAAAGTACATTCAAAAAATTGATTTTACACATGAGGTTTACACATTTATTTATTTTGTTAAATTTTTTAATTCTTTTTAGTTGTAAAGACCATAATTTACACTTATCAAAAATTGAAGGCAAACAAATTTTAATATCAGATTCTATACCTTCTAACACTAATATTGAAGCTTTTATTAAGCCCTTTAGGGAGCATATTGAAAAGGATTTAGACAGTGTTTTAGCCTACTCTCCTAATACATACACTAAAAACGATGCCGAATTAAACACTGCTATTGGCAATTTATTAGCAGATATGGTTTACACCGAAGGAAATCCCATTTTTAACAAAAGAACTGGAAACAACATTGATATAGTTGTTTTAAATCATGGGGGTATTCGTGCTCCTATTTTTAAAGGTCCACTAACAGCAAGAACTGCTTATCAAATAATGCCTTTTGAAAATAAAATTGTTGTGGTTGGACTAAAAGGAAACAAAATTAATGTTATAGTTAATGACTTAGTTTCTAGAAAAAAAGCCCACCCATTTTTTGGGTTAAAAATTCATTTAGACCAAGAATACAACCTTATTGAAGCTACAGTGAACAATAAGCCTATTGATGAAAACAAAATATATTATGTAGCTACTAGTGATTATTTATATAATAATGGAGATGGTATGTCTTTTTTTAAACCCAATGAAAGTATGATAAATTTAGATTACAAAATTAGAAATGCCATTATTGATTATTTAAAAAAGGTTGACACTATTAACCCCGTAAGAGACGATAGATTTATTAGAAAATAACATGAAAAGAAGAAATTTTATACAACAACTATCTGCAGGAAGCGCTTTAGCTATTGGAGGTTTAGGATTACAGTCATTTATAACAACTCCAAAAACAACTAAAATAACCATTCTTCACACTAACGATGTTCATAGCCACATAGACCCTTTTGGACCTAATGATGGTAGAAATGCCAACACAGGTGGTGTAGCAAGACGCGCTACTTTAATTGAATCTATAAGAAATGAAAACCCTAACACATTATTACTTGATGCTGGCGATATTTTTCAGGGGACTCCCTACTTTAATTATTACGGTGGGGAATTAGAATTTAAGCTAATGAGTATGCTTAAATACGACTTAGCAACCGTTGGAAATCATGATTTTGATAATGGTATTGATGGCTTATACGCCCAATTACCACATGCAAAATTTGAATTTGTTTCTGCTAATTATGATTTTAGTAATACCATTATGGATACCCATGTAAAACCTTATAAAGTATTTAAAAAAGACGGCATTAAAATAGGCGTTTTTGGTTTAGGTATTAAATTAAGTGGCTTAGTTGAAAAATCTTTATACAAAGAAACTAAATACTTAGACCCTATTGAAATAAGCCAAGATATGAGCAGAATTTTAAAAACTGAAGAAAAATGCGATTTAATTATTTGTCTTTCGCATTTAGGGTACCATTATAAAACAGCACCAAACAATATTAGCGACTTAAATCTTGCAGCTGCAACAAAAGATATTGACCTTATTATTGGAGGACACACGCATACCTTCTTAAAAAAACCTACAGTTGTAAAAAATGTTGAAGGTAAAAATATGCTTGTAAATCAGGTTGGGTGCTACGGAATTAACTTAGGTAAAATAGATTTTTATTTTGATAATGATAAAAACAAAACAGCTAACGGAACCTCTATAATAGTTTAAAACCTATTATACTGTTTCTTAGGGAGTAATTTATTAATCTTTAAACTTTAATATGTATCAGGACACTTTATACATATATATCATCTAAATCTTCCTCTTTAATATTTTTATAACCAATTTGTTTGCAGAAGAAATAAAATGCAGCAACAACTAATGTAGTTGCTATAAAGTTTAATAAATTACGCTGTGTTATGTATATATAAGCTACATCAATTACTTCAGAAAAGACTAAACACAAGGTACCTATAAACATGAATAATGCCTTTTTATTATCTCTGTAAAAGTAATTTAACAAAGAAACTGATAGCAAAAGCAACATTACTATATTGTAAACTAACTCTAAATAATATCCTACTTTAAGCATTTCCTTTTCGGGATCTACAATTACCTGCAACACATACACTAAATAAATATTAAGCATTGTAAGCACAATTATATGTATAGTATAATTCTTTAAAACATGTAAAAAATTAAGCGATCTACATATCTCTATTATTAAAAATGTATAGGATAAGACATACATAGCATTACCCACATAGTAATCTATTTCATACAATAAAGACGAAGATTCACTGTAAGGAATAAGGTTTATAATTAAACCCATTAAATCTGATAAAGCATAAAATATTAAAAACAATGAAAAATATCTTGTTTTGTTTTTATAAAACACAAAATAAGCAATAGCTATTACTGGTAAGATTAAAGCATCTAAAGTAAAAGCTACAACTTGCTCTCCTATAAACCCGAAAATGGTAAATAGTATGTAAATTACAATGACTAAGCTTGCCAAAACTTTAGACTTATTCATTTCTTTAATGTTTGATTTGATGACAAATATAAATAAAAATAACAAATAAACGATAAAAAATTACACTTTATCGATATTTGTTTTAGTTTAATTTATTTTTTGTAAGAAATCATACTCGGAAATGATATCTATGTTCAATTTTTCAGCTTTTAGTTTTTTACTTGGTCCCATGTTATCTCCTGCAACAATAAAATTAGTTTTAGAAGAAATAGAACTACTTACTTTTCCTCCATTATCTTCTATTAATTTTTTAAGCTCATTTCTTGAAACAGATTCAAATACCCCAGAAACCACTATAGATTGCCCTTCTAAAATATTGGTTTTCCCTTCAAGTTCTTTAGCAGACATCTCTAACTGAACCCCAAAACCTTTTAACCTTTCTATAATAGTAATATTCTGTTCAGATTTAAAAAAGTCTATAACACTTTCTGCTATTTTAACACCAATTTCATCTACATTTACTAAATCTTCTTGAGAAGCATTAGCTATAGCATCTATACTTTTATAATGTTTAGATAATTTTTTAGCAACCGTTTCTCCTACATATCTAATACCTAAAGCATACAGAACACGTTCAAAAGGAATATTAACAGACTGCGCAATACCTTCTATTAAATTATCGGCACTTTTTTCTGCCATTCGTTCTAACGGAACTACTTGCTCCTTAGTTAACTCATACAAATCTGAATAGTTCTTTATGAGTCCTGCATTAACTAATAAAGCTACCGTTTCTCCTCCCAAACCTTCAATATCCATAGCTTTTCTTGATATAAAATGCTGTATACGACCTATAACTTGAGGCTTACAACCATTATAATTAGGACAATAATGTTGCGCCTCTCCTTCTTGCCTTACTAATTCTGTATTACATTCAGGACAATGGGTTATATATTTGGTAGGTTGTGAGTGTTTTGGACGTTTACTTAAATCTACCCCTAAAATTTTAGGGATTATTTCACCTCCTTTTTCAACATATACCTCATCCCCTACTCTAACATCTAATTTTTCAATTTGATCTGCATTGTGTAATGAAGCTCTTTTAACGGTTGTTCCTGCTAGTTCTACAGGTTCTAAATTAGCTACAGGTGTAATAGCTCCGGTACGCCCAACTTGATAAGTAATACTATTTAACCTAGTTGAAACCTGTTCTGCTTTAAATTTATAAGCCATAGCCCAACGTGGTGCTTTAGCGGTATACCCTAATTCTTCTTGTTGTTGAAAACTGTTTACTTTTACAACTACCCCATCGGTTTCATATGGTAAATTATGTCTATGTACATCCCAATACTCAATAAACTCTAAAACCTCTTCTATGGAATTAACTAATTTAGCTGCATCTGGTACTTTAAATCCCCAATCCCTTGCTTTTTGCAAGCTTTCAAATTGTGTTGACACTGCAACATCTTCTCCTTTAATACTATATAACAAACACTCTAAGGGTCTTTTAGCAACTTCTGAACTATCTTGTAGTTTTAGGCTCCCCGAAGCAGTGTTTCTTGGGTTTCTATAGGGTTCTTCACCATTAGCAATACGCTCTTCATTCATTTTATTAAAACCATCAAAAGGCAAAACTATTTCTCCTCTTATTTCAAATTTAGGTGGGTAATCTCCTTTTAATTGAAGTGGTACAGATTTAATAGTTTTTACATTTGCCGTAACATTATCACCTTGAAAACCATCTCCTCTGGTAACTGCTCTAACTAGTTTACCGTTTTCATAGGTTAAACTCATTGAGGCTCCATCATACTTTAATTCGCATGTATATTGAATGTCTCCATCTACCAACTTTTTAATACGCGTTTCCCAATCTAGCAAGTCTTCTTTAGAATAAGAATTATCTAAAGAATACATACGGTTTTCATGAACTACTGTTTCAAAATTTTTGGTTACTTCTCCTCCAACGCGTTGTGTTGGTGAATTGGCATCAAAAAACTCTGGGTATTTTTCTTCTAAAGCTTGAAGTTCTTTTAGTTTTAAATCGAACTCATAATCTGAAATGGTTGGATTATCTAAAACATAATAATTGTAATTATGTTCTCGCAACTCATCTCTTAATTGATTTATTTGTTGTTCTATATTCATTGTATTTACCAGTAATTTTACTACTAATTTAGCAAAGACTTAATATTATCATGCTCTCCCCGTACCATTCTATCTTTATTAAAAATATCTTGTTTCAATTCAATATTTTTAAAATTATAATCTTTAAGTAGTTGCGTCATATCCTTTCCTAAATATTCGTTTATTTCAAAAAATAACTTTCCGCCTTTATTTAAGTTTTTGTTTGAAAACTCACATATAGCTTTATAAAACAACAATGGATTATCATCTGACACAAAAAGTGCTAAATGAGGTTCATTATTTAAAACGTTTGCTTTCATTAATTGTTTTTCTTGCTTTCTAACATAGGGCGGGTTAGAAACAATAATATCAAATTTATAAGATTCTGATACAAGTTTTTTTTGACTTGGGTTTAAAATGTTATCTTCTATAAAGTTAACTTCGGCATTATTCAGTTCTGCATTTTCTTTTGCAACTTTTAAAGCTTCATTACTTACATCTAACGCATACACTTTAGCATTTGGTAAGTTTTTAGCTAAAGAAATAGCAATGCAACCACTACCTGTACCAATATCTAAAACAGTTATTGATTGTTGGTTGTTAGTTTTTGATTCATTTAAAATCCAATCTACTAATTCTTCGGTTTCTGGTCTCGGAATTAACACATTTTTATTCACTTTAAATGGTAAGCCATAAAATTCTGTTTCGCCTATAATATATTGAATGGGTTTTTCTTCTTTTAGTAATTTCAAAGCATAAAGAATAGCTTCAGGATTTGCAATATTAACATCTGGCTCTAATGCTAATTTTAATCTATCAACTCCAAAATAAAATTCAGTTAGCATAAAAAAGAAGTTGTCAATTTCTTCTTTACTATAAATTGAATTTAACTGGTTTTGAAATGTATTTTTAATATCTTTTAACCTCATAAATCCTTTATCATCCAAACACTACAACTATAATGCCCTGTATTTCCCAAAGCACTTTTTAAATGCTTAAAACCAAAACTCTCGTAAATATGAATAGCTGCTTTTAATTGTGAAGCCGACTCTAAATAGCACTTGTTGTAACCCATTTTTTTAGCTGCTTGCAAACAAGTTTTAAACATCTTTTTACCGTAACCTTTACCTCTTACTTTAGGTGAAAAATACATTTTTTGAAGTTCACAGATTCCTTCATCAAAATCTTTTAAAGGCTTAATACCTGCTCCTCCTAAAATCTCGCCATTATTATCAATTACAAAATATATTTCACCATTATTTTGATAAGATTCAAACATTTTTGGGGTTGCTTCATCTTCATAAGCCGTTCCTGTTAAAGGAATTTTAAACTCATGAAAACATGCCCTAATTATTTGTTCTATTTGAGCATTATCTTCTGGCTTTATTTTTCGAATAACAATAGTATCTTTACTCACTTTAAATTGGTACTTTTATGCAAGTGAAGATACTTAAATATGAAACAATGAAATTAAAGCCATTCATTATTTTATCAACAATATTATTAGTAATTTTTAGCTGCACTGTTAAAGAAAAACCAGAGTTTTTAAGAGTTGAAAACATTAAAGTTTTAGAATCTACCTCTAAAAACATTACGTTTACTGCAGATGCCCTGTTTTTAAACCCTAATGATATTGGTGGCAAACTAAAAACAGATGCCATAAAAGTATTTGTTAATGATAATGAAATGGCCACAGTATCTACCAAAAGTTTTGATGTACCTGCAAAAAATGAGTTTTCTATACCATTAAAAGCAGTTATTCCTACCGATAGTATTTTTAGCAATAAAAGTATTAGCGGTTTAATAGGAAGTTTATTAAGCAAAAAAATTAAAGTGCAGTACAAAGGTGATATTATTTACAAAGTCTTTGGTTTCTCATACACCTATAATGTTGATGAAACCGAAAATGTAAAAATTAAATTATAACCATTGAAACAAAACGAAATTTACATAAAACGTTGCATTGAAATTGCAAAAAACGGCTTAGGAACTACCAGACCAAACCCCATGGTAGGTGCTGTTATTGTTAACAATAAAAAAATTATTGGCGAAGGTTACACCAGTGCTTATGGTGGCCCTCATGCCGAAGTAAATGCTATAAATTCTGTTAAAAACAAAGACCTTTTAAAAACATCTACTCTATATGTAACGTTAGAACCTTGTTCTCATTTTGGGAAAACACCTCCTTGTAGTGATTTAATTATTAAGAACGAAATTCCTAATGTAGTTATTGGATGTATTGATGACAATGAGCAAGTAGCAGGAAAAGGTGTAAAAAAACTTATTGATGCTGGTGTAAATGTAACCGTTGGGGTTTTAGAAACAGCTTGCAAAACACTCCACAAACGCTTTTTTACATTTCATAATAAAAAAAGACCTTATATAATACTAAAATGGGCAGAAACCTCAGATGGCTTTATTGCTCCTAAAACCAAAAACGAACAAAAACCTGTTTGGATAACCAACAAATACTCCAGACAATTGGTACATAAATGGCGAAGTGAAGAACAAGCTATTTTAGTTGGCACTAACACTGTTTTACAAGACAACCCTAGTTTAACGGTGCGTGATTGGACTGGACAAAACCCAGTTAGAATTGTAATTGATAAAGACAACAAACTTTCTAAAAGTTTTAATGTTTTTAATAATGATGCAAAAACCATTTTGATAAACACTAAAAATACAGATTTCTCTAAGCCTTTAGCCAAACAAATTTGCAACGTACTTTTTGAAAATGATATAAATTCAGTTATAATTGAGGGTGGCTCAAAAACTCTTCAAACATTTATAAATGAAAACCTCTGGGATGAAGCACGAATTTTTTACGGAACTACCTCTTTTAAAGAAGGAGTTAAAGCCCCAAAAATTAGTGGAAATGTAATTTATACAGAAAACATAAAAGAAGATATTCTTAAAATTCATAAGAATGATTAGCACTATTATTTTCGACTTTGGTAATGTTTTCATTAATCTTAATGATGCTTACACCTTAGATTATATTAAACATTTTGAATCATCAGAACATTTTGAAGATATTATAAAAACTAACCTTTCTTATGAAAAAGGACTATTATCAACAGATGAATTCCTAGATAATTATGTACGCTATTTCCCTAATCAATCTAAAGAAGACATCAAAAACAAATGGAATTCTATCTTAGATGACTTTCCTAAACATAGATTAGATTTTTTAATAGATTTAAAAGAAAACACCAATTACAATCTCATCCTTTTAAGCAACACCAATGAGCTTCATATAAATTGGGTTAAAGAAAACATTCCGTTTTATAACGAATTTAAAAATTGTTTTAACGCATTCTATTTATCACATAAAATACACCGAAGAAAACCAGATAAAAACGTTTTTAATTTTGTATTAAACACAAACCAACTAAAACCAGAAGAATGCCTGTTTATAGATGATAATAAAGACAATATAAAAACCGCAAAATATTTAAACATTAACACATGGCATTTAAATCCTGCAAAAGAAGATGTTTGCAACTTGTTTAACGTAAAAAGTAGTTTATTCTAAATTTTGGAAGAAAAAGACACATATAAAACCATTACCTCTAGTACCGAAAACATTTTATTTAAAGATAAAAACAGTAAATTTTTTGGTTATGCGTACCCTGTTTTAAATGAAGACCAAGCTAAAAGCCACATAGAACAATTAAAAAAAGAACACCATGCCGCAAGACACTGGTGCTACGCCTATAAAATAGGAACAGAAAACGTTTTATTTAGAGCTAATGACGATGGCGAACCTAGTAACTCTGCAGGCATGCCAATTTACAATCAGATACTTTCTTTTGATGTTACCAATATTTTAATTGTTGTGGTGAGATATTTTGGAGGTATTAAATTAGGTGTTAGCGGATTAATTAATGCCTATAAAACCACTGCGCAATTAACCTTAGAAGCTTCAAATATAATTGAGAAAACTATTAATATTGATTACCTAATAACTTTTGATTACAAAAACATGAATACCGTAATGCGGGTTATTAAAGAAAAGAAACTAAATGTTATTAATCAAGTTTTAGAATTAGATTGTAAAATCACCATTTCAGTTAGAAAAAAAGAAGCCGAAACTGCATTCAATATATTTAATAATCTCTATGAAATTGAAATAAAAAAACTTTAATCTAAGCTATCAATAGCATCTAATATATATTGTGGCGCTTTTGTAGGTCTATTGGTTTTAGTATCAATAAAAACTAACGTTGTACTTGCTGTAGTTAAAATTTCACCTTTTTCATTAGTTATTTCATATTCAAATTCAATCTTTGCTGTAGGCCTGCTTTTTAGTTGAGTTTTTACATTAATTACATCATCGTAACAAGCTGATTTTTTATAGTTTACATTTAAAGAAACTACTGGCAACATAATCCCATTTTCTTCCATAGATTTATAAGAAATTCCTAACTTTCTTAGCCATTCTATTCGTCCCATTTCTAAGTATAATGCATAATTACCATGATACACTACACCCATTTGGTCTGTTTCACCATATCTCACTCTTATTTGTATTTCGTCGAATTTCATTGTATTAATTAAATATTTTTTTGTAGTTTCGGAAAGTAGATAAACATGAGAAAAAATTTCTAAAAATTCAATAGAGTTTGATTTTTTTTTTAAGAATTTTGTTCACATATTTGCCACAGAGAATGGGACAAATGTATTGGGGATCTCTTTCTAATTTTAGCTAACTATAAACCTTAAAATTTAACAATGAGCAAAACTGCGCAATCGGTATGGGATAACTGTCTTAAATTTATAAAAGATAATATTCAGCCGCAAGCATATAAAACTTGGTTTGAACCAATTGTTGCAGTTAAGCTTACTGATAAAGCTTTAAGCATACAAGTTCCTAGCAAATTCTTCTACGAATGGCTAGAAGAGCATTACGTTAAAATTTTAAAAGTAGCACTTACTAAAGAGTTGGGTGAACATGCCAAATTAGTTTACATTATTAAAATGGAAAACACTTATGGCAACAAACAACCTTTTACAGAAAAAATTCCTAGCTCTAATAGAACAGCCGTAAAATCTCAGGATGTTGATATTCCGTTAAACAACAAAAGTCCAGAGTTACGCAACCCATTTGTTATTCCTGGCATTAGAAATGTAAAGGTAGAATCTCAACTTAATCCAAATTACAGTTTTGATAACTTTTTAGAAGGAGATTCTAACCGTTTAGCAAGAAGTGCAGGTTTAGCTGTTGCTAGTAAACCCGGAGGAACATCATTTAATCCTTTATTAATTTTTGGAGGTGTTGGTTTAGGTAAAACCCATTTAGCACATGCTATTGGAGTTGATATAAAAGACAAATACCCAGAAAAAACGGTTCTTTATATTTCTGCTGAAAAATTTACACAACAATATATAGACGCTGTAAAAAAGAATAATAGAAATGATTTTATTCATTTTTATCAAATTATAGATGTTCTTATTATTGATGATGTACAATTCCTTTCAGGAAAAACAGGAACACAAGATGTTTTCTTTCATATTTTCAATCATTTACACCAAAATGGCAAACAGGTTGTTTTAACAAGTGATAAAGCACCTGTTGATATGCAAGATATAGAACAACGCTTACTATCTCGTTTCAAATGGGGGCTTTCTGCAGAATTGCAAACACCAGATTTTGAAACCAGAGTTTCTATATTAAAAAACAAGCTATATAGAGATGGCGTTGAAATGCCTGAAGAAATTGTTGAATACGTAGCTAAAAACATTAAATCTAATGTTAGAGAATTAGAAGGCGCTATCATTTCTTTAATTGCTCAATCATCTTTTAATAAAAAGGAAATTACACTTGATTTAGCAAGAATTATTGTTGAAAAGTTTGTTAAGAATACAAAACGTGAAGTTTCTATAGATTACATTCAAAAAGTAGTATCAGATTATTTCCAAATGGACATAGATACACTGCAATCTAAAACCAGAAAACGTCACATTGTACAAGCACGCCAATTAGCTATGTTCTTTGCTAAAAAATTCACCAAAGCCTCATTAGCAAGTATTGGTTCTCAAATTGGTAAACGAGACCACGCCACTGTTTTACATGCTTGTAAGACAGTTGACAACCTATCTTCAACAGATAAACAGTTTAGAAAATATGTTGAAGATATTACCAAAAAACTTTCTGTATAAAATTTAATTCAAATGACTAAAATATTAATGGTTTGTTTAGGCAATATTTGTCGCTCACCATTAGCCGAAGGTATATTAAAATCAAAACTTCCTTCTGATTTTTTTATTGTAGATTCCGCTGGAACAGCTAGTTACCATGTTGGCAGCACACCAGACAAACGCTCTATTGCTGTTGCAAAAAAATACGGTTTAGATATATCTCACTTAAGAGGAAGACAATTCACCGTTGATGATTTTGATAATTTTGATTACATCTACGTTATGGATGAGTCTAACTACCAAAATGTTATCAAACTAGCAAGAAATGAAGACGATAAAAACAAGGTAGAAATGATTTTAAATTTGGTTTATCCAAATCAAAACTATGATGTACCAGACCCCTATTATGGCGGTGATCAAGGTTTTGAAAACGTTTATAAAATGTTAGATGAAGCATGCTCTATTATTGCTGAAAATTTAAATCAAAATGGATAAGGGCAATCTTTATTTAATTCCTTGCACGTTGGGAGACAATGACCCTTTAGAGGTTTTACCAATAACGGTTAAACAAACTATAGAACGCTTAAATATTTTTATTGTTGAAAACGAAAAAACATCAAGACGTTTTATAAAAAGAATTTATCCAGAAAAATCACAACCATCTTTACAATTCTTTATTTTAAACAAACATACTGAAATTGCAGATTTACCAAGTTTTTTGGCGCCCTGTTTAAAAGGAAAACATGTTGGTTTACTTTCAGAAGCTGGTTGTCCGGGAATTGCAGATCCTGGTGCCGATGTTGTAAAAATAGCACACCAAAAAAACATAAAAGTTATACCTTTAGTAGGACCATCTTCTATTTTATTAGCACTCATGAGTTCTGGTATGAACGGACAAAGTTTTGCATTTAACGGCTACCTTCCTATTGATAAGAATGAAAGAAAAAATGAGTTAAAACGCTTAGAACGCTTATCATTTGAAAAAAAACAATCTCAAATTTTTATTGAAACACCTTACCGAAACAATAAAATGTTAGAAGATATTACTAGTGTTTTAGGAGGCAATACAAACATTTGTGTGGCTTGCGATATTACACTTCCGTCAGAATTTATAAAAACAAAAACTGTTAGTGATTGGAAAAAAAATATGGTAGACCTTCATAAAAGACCTACCATATTTATTATTCATAAAAGCTAATTTTACATAGCTTTTGCTTTCTTGTTTGGTTTAATAAAAGAAGTATCGTAACCAGAAAAACGTTTCATATAAGTATAAACCGTTGTTCCAAAACCATCGGCAAAATTATTTAAGCCGTAACTTCTTAAGTACTTTTTCACACTTCCAGGTCCTGCTAAATGAGCTGCTGCTAAAATTCCAGATTCAGTAACAACAACACCATTAATTCGTTTTCCAACAAAATTTCTGATGTCTCGTCTTAAAATCCATTTGTTTCTTTCAGCATTAGCTATAAAAGCTTTTTCCTGAAGTTTTGGGTCATTTAAAAACTCATTAAGATTATTAATCCCTATAAGTTTTAAAGTTTCCTTTCCAAATTGGTATTTACCTAAGTAACCAAAGGTATTTACACAAGCATAATCGCCTCTTGATTCTTTAAAAGCCACAGCTTCTTTAAAACCAACAAAAGATTTACCTAAATAAGGTGAGAAAACTTCGTTTGATGCTATAAGATCTCTGTCTTTAGCAACGTCTGGACTAACCGTATAGTTTAAATCCAGT
Source organism: Seonamhaeicola sp. S2-3 (assembly GCF_001971785.1). Taxonomy (NCBI): domain Bacteria; kingdom Pseudomonadati; phylum Bacteroidota; class Flavobacteriia; order Flavobacteriales; family Flavobacteriaceae; genus Seonamhaeicola; species Seonamhaeicola sp. S2-3. The sequence continues at coordinate 24,196 of NZ_CP019389.1, forward strand.
CCTTTTGTAGAATACTTACTCAAGTCTACTGTTTCATCAGATGTAAACGAAACACACAATAACATACATATTGTAAGCCCGAGGGTAAAATAACTTGCAATATTCTTTACCATAGTTCTAAATTTTTTCAGCATAGATTACAAAAACTATGCCTTGAAATTTGAGCGTGCAAAATTATAAAAAATTCTAATAACTTCAAAACTACTCGTTTAAATACTCTTTTTAATAGTAGAATAGATGAAAAACACACTTTTTGTTACTTATTTCTAAGGTAGGAAAGGGCATTTTTATCATACTAAAAATGCTAAAAACAGATCTTAACAGGGGAGAATTTGTTTTAATTTTTTTCAAATTTACATCAAAACTTAAATAGAATTGACGTTTTCTATTATAACTTGTTAACAACTGATTGTCAATATCTTCTATTCCTTTAAGCATACCTTCGGCTCCATAGCCTACGGCAACATTTAGCCACTTAGGGATTTTTGTTTCTTTTAAAAAAGAATGAAGGTTAACGCTTAGCCAATACGTTTGTCCGTTATAATCTTTTAAAACTTCTTCTAAAAGGCCTTCTCCTAACTTTTCGGGGTTTTGAGACGCGTATTTTGTTTGGTGAAATGAGTACTTAACGTCAATTCGCTGTTCATTCCATAGTAATTCTTGACTAATATAGAGTCCTGTTCCCGTTGCATTAGCTAAAACATCGCCCCAAGAAAATCCCCATTCTTTAGAGAAACCATCTAACACTTCTACAGCAGTTAAAAACCCAAACCCTAATGTGGCACCATATAATAATTGATCTTTTTTACAAACACCACTCCAATCTAATACATTGGCTCCTACTCTTCCTAATTGATAAGAAGTAAATACATGCCCCATTTTATCCATCTGCAACCACTCATTATTATCATTTAGCGTATGAAACTTAGAACGGTCATAGTCTGAATACCACAATTGGTTTAATCCTATTAATGACATTGACGCTAAAGCAGTTTCAGAAATAACAACTAAATTGCGTCTAGACTTGTTTAAAGTGTCACTTGGTGTTAAAAAAGTATCTAATTTAGATTGAGAAAATGATACTGTTGATGCAAAAACAGCTAAAAAAAGATATATAAAACTAAGCCATTTCACTATTTATTAATTCCTTGTGAAGATAAATACCGTTGATATGCTCTAGCATTTACATTATGTTGCGCCAACGTTTTAGCAAATTTATGGTAACCAATACGTTTAGCATCTGCTGCAAAATATAGATACTTGTGCTTTTCGTAATTTAAAACAGCATCAATAGCAGATATATCTGGCATTGCTATAAGTCCTGGTGGCAAACCAGCATTTTTATAGGTATTGTATGGTGACTCTATTTCTTTATGAACATTTAGCACACGCTTAATAACCGTATTTTTATATTTTGGTAATTGATACGCGGCAAATTTAAGGGTTGGGTCTGCTTGTAGTGGCATACCAATTTTTAACCTATTTATGTAAACACCTGCAATTCTTGGCTGTTCAGAAGGCTGCTTAGATTCCTCATAAACAATAGATGCCAATGTCATTACTTCATCTTGAGATAACCCAAGTGCTTTTGCCTTATTTAATCGCGATTGATTCCAAAAACGATTATACTCTTTTAGCATGCGGTCTCTAAAAGCTTCTGCAGACGTATTCCAGAAAAATTCATAACTATTAGGTAAATACATACCTAAAGCCGTTTCGTTTTTAAAATTATTTTTAGCGTAAAATGTTTCGTCTTTCATGGCATTTAATAGCGAAACACTATCTGCTTCTATTTGCAATGCTATTCTACCAGCAAGTTTTTCTAATGAGTTCTGGTTATTAAAAGACACTTTTACAGGAACGTTTTTACTTCTTATAGAGTTAATAATATCATTATTACTCATGCCTTTTTTTATAACAAACTTACCAGCTTTTACATTACTTATATATTTTTTTTGTTTAGCTAAGGCATCAAACTTATTGATGTTTTTTAGTAAGGGTTTTAATTGTTTTCTAACATCTTGATAGGTATCGGTAGATTTTACATAAATATAAGCTTCATCATTATTAAAAGCCGTATTGGGCACCATCATTGCAGAATAAATATAGTATGCCAAATAAGCTGCAACCGCTAGCCCAATTAAAGCAATAGCCCAAAGAATTTTTTTAATGTACATATTAATTATTTATAAGCTGAAATAAATATTCGTTTTTATATGAATTATTAACGTAGTTCCAGTCTTTTTTAAGCCCTACTTGTTTAAAGCCTTCATTTTTAAAAAGCTTTATGCTAACTTCATTCTCTTCTGAAATGTTGCAATACAATTGGTGCAACCCTAAATGTGTAAAACAATAAGAAACTAGTAGTTTTAAAGCTTCAGAACCATACCCTTTTCCTCTAGCCTCGGTATCTTTTATTAAAATACCTATTCCGGCTCTACTGTTTTTAAAATCGAAATCAAAAATATCAATCATTCCTAAAGGCGCATCATTATAATTTGAAATTACCAACCTAAGTTGTTTCACCTCATAAATATCTTTATGTGCGTTTTCTAAATATTGTTTTATTATAAATTTTGAAAATGGTGTTTGAGTATTGCTAACCTCCCATATAGATTCGTCATTTTCAACCGCATGAACAAACTCTAAATCTTCTGGCTCTAAAGCACGTAGGTAAATATTTTTTCCTTTTAACGTAATCATACAGTTCCTTTAAACACTAATTTTGCAGGACCAATAAGCCATACGTTTTTATAAGCTCTATTTACAACATCAAAAGTAACTTTTAGTTCACCTCCTTGCACTTTTAACGTTATGGTGTTATCTTTTGTTTGTTTTGTTGCATTCATAGCTATTGCTACAGCAGTTACTCCAGTACCGCACGATAATGTTTCATCTTCAACACCGCGTTCATAGGTTCTAACCAAAAACGTATCATCTGATATCTTCTTAACAAAATTTACATTAGTACCAACATCATTATAGGGCGCTCCATAGCGAATTTTGGCTCCTTTTTCTTTAATATTAAAAGTATCTATATGGTCTTCAAACTGCACATGATGTGGCGAACCGGTATCTAAAAACACATGACTGTCATATTTATTAACCTCATCAACATCTTGCATTTGTAACTTTACAATATCATCATCAATGTAGGCATGATGTAAACCATCAATAGCTTCAAAAGTAGCTTTGTTTTTTATAATTCCTAAATCTCTAGCAAACGCCACTAAACAACGCCCTCCATTACCACACATGGTACTTTCGTTTCCGTCAGAATTGTAATAAACCATTTTAAAATCGTACTCATCATGGTTTTCTAGTAAAATAAGACCATCTGCACCTATGCCAAAACGTCTGTCGCATAAGAAAGCAACACGTTTGGTATTATTTTTGTCGAATTTTTGTTGACGATTATCAATCATCACAAAATCGTTTCCTGTTCCTTGATATTTATAAAATTCTTGTTGCATAATATGGCACAAATATATGAATATAAAACCGTTTTATTGATTGTTAAGTTGGCGTTAAAGTTGGCGTTAAAAAACAGTTAAATGAAAATATTAAACTAATAAATATTTAATTTTAATCGTTCATTAAATAAAACTTAATACTGAAAAATTATGAAGAAGATTTTATCGTTAGTACTGATTTCGGCCTTAGGTGGTGTTTTAACACTAGGAGGATATAAATTATTTTTAGAAGAGGAAAACACGGTAGTTGTAGATAATAATACACAAACAACCCCTACGTTTTTACCAACAAGTAATATAAACACCTTATATAACACTACCGAAGCACCAGATTTTGTTGAAGCTGCAGAAAACACAGTTCATGCAGTAGTACATGTAAAAAACTTATCTATGAGTTCTGGACAAATGACTTTTGAAGATTTCTTTTTTGGAAGAAGTTCTCAGCGTCCGCAAGTAGGCACAGGTTCTGGAGTTATTGTTAATGCAGATGGGTATATTATTACTAATAACCATGTTATTAAAAATGCCCAAGAATTATCAGTTACCTTAAATAACAACAAAACTTATGAAGCTGAATTAGTTGGAGCAGATTCTAAAACAGATATTGCGCTTTTAAAAATTGATGCCGACGAAGATTTGCCTTTTGTTACTTTTGGAGATTCTGATAATGCCAAAGTAGGCGAATGGGTTTTAGCTGTTGGTAATCCGTTTAATTTAACCTCAACAGTTACCGCTGGAATTATTAGCGCAAAGGCTAGAGATCTATCTGGCAACAGTTCACAATCTTTCATTCAAACCGATGCCGCTGTAAACCCCGGTAATTCTGGTGGTGCTCTTGTTAATACTAATGGTGAACTTATTGGTATTAATACAGCTATAACATCTCAAACAGGATCATACATTGGATACTCCTTTGCTGTTCCTAGCAATATTGCTAGAAAAGTAATTGAAGACATTATGGAGTATGGTAATGTTCAAAACGGTATTTTAGGAATTAGAGGCGGTACACTTAATAGTAAAGCTTCTGAAGAATTAGGCGTTAATGATACTGAAGGTGTTTATATAGCAGAAGTTGTTGAAGATTCTGGAGCTGATAGAGCTGGTTTAAAAGAAGGTGATATTATTAAGAAAATAAATAATATTAAAATTTCTAAATTTTCAGATTTAACAGGTCAAATAAGCTCTAAAAGGCCAAATGATGTTGTTAATGTAACCTACTCTAGAGACGGAAAATTATACACCACACCTGTTACTTTGCTAAAAAATGAAACTTATACCATGCCTTTGGTTGGAGAAGTTAAAAATGCAAAAGAAAAAGATTTGAAAAAACTTAAGGCAGAACATGGTGTAAAAATTATTAAACTAGATGATAAATACGCCGATTATTGGAAAAATAACGGTGTAGAAGAAGGAAGCATTATAACATCAATTAACGGAGTAAAAGTAAATTCTGTTGATGATGTTCAAAATGCACTAAAAAACAAATCAGAATACGAATCGTTGAGAATAGAACTAATTAATTCTCGTGGAGAAAAAGAACGATTCAATTTTAGATAATTAATATAAAACATTTAAAACACGCCAATAACCTCTTTAAAATTAAAGAGGTTATTTTTTTATGTAAACACACTACGAAAACGTTTGAAATATGATAATTTTGCTAAAACTAAACATACAACTAAAACTATTTAAGCATGAATTTTAACAAAACTTATGAAAAAGAATTAGCCTTTCAAGCAGACCGTAGAAGAGCCACTGTAGAGTTTATTAAAACTGTAAACGACTTATGGTATGACAAATCTATAGAACTAGTGCTTTTTAGAAATCAGCTAATAGATAGAACCGTAAGTCAAATATTAAATTTACATGAATACGCAGGTAAATTTGTGCAAAAACCTATTTCTATTTTTGATTCTGTAGAAATTGCCAGAGCTATAAAAACTCTAGATATTCCACCAGCAAAACTTGATATTGGTAAACTAACTTATGAATTTCATTTAGACGAAAACAAACATGCAAACGCCACTGCTTTTGTTGCAAGAAAACTTAAAGATGCTAATAAAAGCAATGGTATTGAGCCCAAAGACGTAGTACTATATGGTTTTGGTAGAATTGGCAGATTAGTAGCCAGAGAATTAATGGCTAGAACCGGAAAAGGCAGTCAATTACGCCTAAGAGCTATTGTTACTCGAGGTGAAATTAATGAAACCATTCTTGAAAAAAGAGCAGCTTTACTCCGCAATGACTCTGTACACGGAGATTTTCCAGGAACCGTTTTAGTTGATACTAAAAATAGCGCCTTAATTATTAATGGCACTACGGTTAAAATAATTTCATCTAATGCTCCAGAGGATATAGATTATACTAAATTTGATATTAAAAAAGCTTTAGTTATTGATAATACAGGCGCTTTTAGAGATAAACAATCGTTGAGTAGACATTTAAAAGCAAAAGGTATTGATAAAGTATTATTAACTGCACCAGGAAAGGAAATACCAAACATTGTTCATGGTGTAAACCATAATGAGTATAACCCAGACAAAACCAAAATATTTTCGGCTGCTTCTTGTACTACTAATGCCATTACACCTGTTTTAAAAGCTATTGAAGATTCTTTTGGTATAAAATCGGGGCATTTAGAAACCATTCACGCATACACAAACGACCAGAATTTGGTTGATAATTTTCATAAAAAATACCGAAGAGGACGTGCTGCTGCTCTAAATATGGTAATTACAGAAACCGGTGCTGGTAATGCCGTTGCAAAAGCATTACCTAGTTTAAAAGGCAAACTAACCTCTAACGCCATTCGTGTTCCGGTTCCTAACGGTTCATTAGCTATTTTAAATTTAGAACTTGAGAAAAAAACCTCATTAAATGGCATTAATACTGTTTTAAAAAAATATGCTTTAGAAGGTGATTTAGTTGAGCAAATTAAGTATGAATTAAGTGATGAATTAGTATCAACTGATATTGTTGGTAGTTCTGCTCCATCTATCTATGATAGTAAAGCAACTATTGTTAGACCAGACGGTAAAAATGCTATTTTATATATTTGGTATGATAATGAATATGGATATAGTCATCAAGTTGTAAGGCTTGCAAAATATATTTCTAAAGTAAGACGTTATACCTACTATTAAAATGTAACATCTGAGATTTAATTTTAAACGTATATACTGAAGCTTCATTATAAGTGGCTATATAATTTATTTTTTTAACTTCGTAAACCAAATACAACCATTTAAACCCAAAATAAATGAATTCGATTAAGCAATCTACTTTTATATTTCTTTTTTTATTAGTTTCATTAACATCCTTGAATGCTCAGGAAACCCAACAAACTCAATCTATTAATGACGGCTCTATAAATGATAAGTTTGAATTTGTTTTAAGAAAATCTGGAAATTTTAAAGGCACCAACGGACTACCTTATGAAGCTGTTAAACGTAGTATGCTACTTAGTTTACAAAAACAAACCAACGACTCTATAAATACTTTAAAGAGTAAATTATCAAAGTCAAATACCACGATAATAAATCAGAACAAAGAAATTAATGATTTAAAAAGTAATTTATCTAAAACACAAGCCACTTTAGATAACATAAACAAAGAAAAAGATAGTATGGCTTTGTTTGGAATGCAAATGAGTAAAACAGGGTATAATATGCTTATGTGGACTATTATAGCTGCTTTACTAGCTTTACTAATTTTCTTTATTTATAAGTTTAAAAATAGCAATGCTATTACTAAACAAGCAAAACAAAACTTAGCTGAAATTGAAGAAGAGTTTGATGAACACAGAAGAGTTGCTTTAGAAAGAGAACAAAAAGTAAGACGTCAATTACAAGACGAAATTAATAAGCAAAAAGGCGCTTAATTACAATTTATTTACAAAAAAGCCGAAAAGGCATCATCTCATAAACTATATAAGTTTTAAAATCTCAGGTTAAAAATTAATCTGAGATTTTTTTATTCATTAATTTTAAATTTTACACTTATAAAACCAGAATACTTAAAAATGATCTATGCCAATTCATAATTAGGGCATTATTTTAAACCAATTTTTAACTATATTTAAAAAAAGGGTTCAACTTTAAAAAAGTTAAACCCTCGATATATTTTGTTTACACACTTTACGGGATAGTGTCTTTTATAAATTATTTCTTAACAGTAACTACAATTTGTGTTGCTCCCTTTAAAGAAGCAAACGGACTTTCTGTACAACCAGTAAATAAATGATTTGGTGTTGCTGTAGATTGAAACCTAACTCTTTCAAAAGCATGATACACTCCTTCTGATGTTAATTCTCTACTTTCAGGAGTCCAAGATTCGCTCCTTCCAATTACTGAAGGTGTTGTACGATGACTATATTCTATAATTGTTGCTTGATAACTAATAGCATCTTCTATAGCTCCTACTTTAAATACCACATAAGAGCCACAACCTGTATAAAGATCACCAACTTCTGGCCCCCAAGATATATACTCTGCGGGAACAACAAAATATAGTTTCTCTTCATTGTTTTTAATATTTACTTCTGCAGATATTTCATCATATAGTTCATAACCACTATTGGGTTCTGATTTTAATTTGCCATAAATATGAGCGCTTATACTTTCAACACCATGTTCAACATCTTCATCTAAAGCTTTGTAGTTTATCACATTACTATTATAGGTTGTTATTGTTTTATCGCCGCCTGAAAATGTTCCGTAAACACCAGAGGTTCTCCATACAATTTTATAATCTAACTGTGGGTTGTTAGTAATATCTTCTGTATAATCTGGTCTTAAAATCTTTAAATTTAAACTAGAATTTCCATTAATTGTAGCTCCATCTGGAAGTATTTGGTATTTATACGAAAGTACTTTCATTGCTATAGTATCACTTCCTACTAAATCTAAATTAGCTCCCTGCTTAACATATACTTTGGTAATTAAAGTTTCTTCTGCATTTTCTGGTAAATCATCATCATTTATTTCAGATAAATAATATACTTCTTTATCACTACTTTGAAAACTAGATCCTTCATGTCCTTTAGTATCAAATATTTTACCATAAGTTCCTGTTACCTCCCAATCATAAACATAAACCTCTCCACTAGCTAATGATTTATTCTTTACAATTGCCTCAATATATGTTTTAATATACGGAAAGGCTATAGGTTCTTGTGGTTCTAGGGTAACTGGGTCTTGCTTTGCTTTTACATCCCATTCTTCTAAATAGTTACTTTTTGCTGTACCAGCTATTATAGTTAAATAATCTGATAATTTTAAAATTCTATCTGTCCACTCTAAATAATTATTGAGTCCTTTAAATTTATTTACTATTTCTTGTGAGTCTTTTAAAATGGCAAGATTATTACCATTTGAAATACTTATTTTATAGTTTAATAAACCATCTCTAAATGCATCAATTAAATCGTCTTTTAACTCTCCAATTGCATTACCATAAAATGATTCAAAGAAACTTGAAACTGCGGTTTTATAATCTCCTTTTTTAAGAGCATCAGACGTTGCTGGCACAGAATTAACAATGGTGTTTAATATGTTTGTGAAATGTTCAAAATGTTTTTCATTTACCCCATCAAGTAGTTCTGCTTCACCAACAAGATCCATAAAAGCAGGTAAAATATAATCTAAAGCTAAGGTTTCATAAATAACTTCATCTAGTTTTTCTCTTTCTGTAGAGGTAAACTCTTTTTCATTTACAATAGCATAGGCAGGACCTACAACTCTTACTTTATAATTAGCATATTCTTCATGCGCTTCTAAATTTAGTTCTAACGGCTCAGTCTCTGTTCTGTAAAACTCTACACCAACACCACTTGCCCAATCTCCTATAACACCTAAAAACTCTCTTTTTGCTTTAATAGGTTTTATTTCAATATCTTTTACTGCAGCTGCATTAGTTGAAACAATATCTGAAATTATAACTTGTTTATTGCCCTCATATGGTTGTACCTCGGTTTTATATAAAAAAGCGTGAGCCCTCCTTCTAAAATCGTTAGCAATTTTTATATTCAAGCCAGTATCTTCAAATACTTGAATACCACTTCTAACATCATTAGCATCAACTAAAACACTTCGCATTGCCATGTTTTCAATGTCATCATTTCTAATAAGCTCTAGTTTTTCTTCAAACCAAACAAAGAATTCATTTGAATTTAAAAAGTTTGTATTGTTTTTAAAAGCTTCTTCAAACTCATTTACAGTAACCTCAAAATCTTTTAATGATGACGATTGTTTAAAATATTCATCCTTTACTGGTTCATTCAAAAAATAAGTACCTAAACCATAATAATATAAAGCTTCAATTGTTGACGCTACAGATATTTCAGAATTACCCTCATGTATAAACCCAATTAAAACAGGTTTTTTTTCTTGGTTTACTAAAATAGCTAGAGACCGATTTTCAGGAATATGTGGTATTGACACTTTACCCTCATTAGAAATACTTGTGTCTTCTAAATTTGAAATAACAGTTAACTCTTGGGTGGTTATATTAGCACCATCAGGAAGAATAACATTAATTTCGGTATACGTTAAATCTTCATTTAAATCTTGAGTTTCGTCATTATCTACACTATCATCTTTTTTGCAGGAGGATATAATAATGAGTAAAAAGAAAGAAAACGTTAAAAGGAGTTTGTTAGTTAATACTAGATTTTTCATAATTTATTTTATTATCATTTAATCTAGTATCGGTATTCTATTAAAATGTCATCAAATATTTTAAAATTTTTGATTTAAATAAAACACCGTTAATGGTGAAAAAAGAAAATGGGTAATTTTATTTCATAATCACGTTGCTGTATTTTGCATTAACCACAATACTTTTTCCGTTACTTAAATTTCCTGTTGAAAAAGTTGATGTATTATCATTCTCTTTTTTTGGGTGACTTATACGTGATCTATTTCCTTTATACTGCAAATTATAATTCACTTTTGGTAACGCTATAAAGGCATCACAGTTTTGAATAATAACATTTAAATTGGTAAAATTATCATCTATTCTTAAAATATTTAAATCTCCTATATTACCATCTATAATAGCATTTCCTAACAAGTTATCTATAGTAACGTTAGATGAATTAGAGTTTAAAACAAGATGTTTTACATTATTTAACTCTACCGTTTTTGCGTAATGTAAATTTAGTTCTCCTAAATTCCAATTAGTTACATACACTGGTGAATATGAAGCATTAATGGAAGTTAAACCTCCATTAATGCTATTAGCAGTTAGTTTAGTATACGCTAAGTTTGCTTTTAAATTATCAATATTTGATGCAAATTCAATTTCGCCATGTCTTACATTTACCTTTAACTTCGCGTCTTTGGGCATTTTAATTTTTATAGTTTTTTTTACTTTAGAATTGGTTTCTTTATTAACTAATTTTTCAATTAAAATCTTTCTTTCTTTTGCTAATTTTTCGCGCTTTTCTTTTTCTATTTCACGCTTTTCTAAGAGTTTTTCTCTCATAGCCTCGTGTTTTTCAAGTGCCTTTTCTCTTTTTTCTTGTTGTTTTTCTAGTTGTTCTGCTTGCCTTTCCATTTGTTCTGCAAAACGTTCTCCCCAAGCTTCCATGCGCTCTTCAAACGCTTTACTGTCCCAATTTTCCTCAAAACTTTTAGCCCATTCTTCCATTTTTTTTCCGTACTTCTCTCCCCATTCTTTTTCAAATTTTTCTCCCCAGGCTTCCATTCTTTTAGCATAGTCTTCGCCATAAGTAGATTCAAATTGTTTGGTGTATTCTTCTAAATATTTTTCGCCATCTTTTTTATAGGCTTCATAATCAAACTGAAAACTTTTTACATTTTCTGGCAAAGGAGGTAATTCTGGCATTTCAGGGATTTCGGGTAACTCAGGAACTTTTGGTATTTGAGGATTCAAATTGAAACTTACATCTGGGATTTCTGCCAATTCAAATTTCAATTCTCTTACTATAGCATTAACGGCATCATCATCATGTGGTGTGGTTCTATATACCCAATTGGCATTTCCAGAACTTCTAGCATTAATTACAACTTCATTACTAGAAGCATCTACATCTATATTCCAATTTTTTAAAGCGTCTTTTAGTGCTTCACTGCTTAAATTTTCACCTTCAACATAGGCTTCAATTTCAACAGTGTTTTTATTCCAGGTATCAAAAACAATATGGCAATAGCTAGTATTTAAATCTATTGTAACATCTTTATCTACTTTTATAGATTGTGATACTTTGGTTTGTTTCTGTGCAACTAAACTACTAACGGTAAAAAAGGTTGCTATTAGTAATTTAAATTTTATAAGTGATTTGTTCATTTTTTGATTTTTAGATTGATTGTTTAACACCTTCTGTTCTTATTTCAGAAGATGTTAATTCTTTTAATTGAGATTTTAAACGATATAATAAGTTTAAACGCAATTTTAAATTATCAATTAAGGCATTAACGGTTAGCTCACTTGGTCCAGATTCTGTTAACTCTAAAGACAATCTTTTATACTCTTTATCTAATTCTGCTAATTGTTCTATGTAACCATCAAAAAGGTCTTTAGTTTCTGGTGTGTATTTAATTTTAGAGAGTTCTAAATTAATACTTGCCAAATAATAGTCTTCTACCTTTTTTAAACCTGGTGATATGTCTCCTAAAGTTTTGGTTTCAATAGTATTGTTTGCAATAGTTTCTATTGGTTTTTCAATATTATTTTTGGTAAAGTACTTGTAACCTCCAAAACTTAAACCAATAAGCACTACTATGCTTGCCGCTATTTGCAACCAACCAAAACTTAATTTTTTGGTTTCTGGAAATGCTTCATCTAACTTTTTAATAAAACGTTCCTGATGGTTTTTAGGCATCTTTTCATTTGTTATTTTATCATTTTTAAATAACTCTCTAATATCTTGCGCCATGAGTTTTATGTTTTAATAGTTCTTGTAGTTTTACTTTTCCTCTAGATAATTGCGTTCTAGATGCCACTTCAGAAATATTTAAAATTTCTGATATTTCTTGATGATCATAGCCCTCTATTAAATACAACATAATTACATATTGATATTTATCTGGTAACTTGTTAATGGCTTCTTTTACATCATGTATTGTAATGGCATCATCTACTAACCATTTGTCGTTAACGGGAGTATCAATTACTTTTAGATGCACCTCTTCTAATTCAACAAGTTGTTGTTTTTTAGATTTTAAAAAGTCTATACTCTTATTAACTACAATACGTTTTAACCAAGCACCAAAAGTAACTTCTGCTTTATATTGATTTAGCTTAGAAAAAGCTTTAATAAAAGCCTCTTGCACTACATCTTCAGCATCATTAGCATCTTTTAAAAACCTTTTAGCTACAACATACATACCATGGCAGTACTGGTTGTATAACTGCAATTGAGCTTTTCGGTTGTTTTGTTTACATTGTTCAATAATGTCAACTTTAAACATACTAATGTTTCTTTTGGTCTAAGTTAGTTCGTTTTAAAAGACGATAAAAAAATTGAAGTGTTGCAAAAAATTAAATTTTTCTTAAATAAATATTAAAACCGGTTAATTAAACGTTAGGTTGTTAGTAATTATAAGTTTTTAAAGTATATTTATGTCGAAAAAAAAAGCTCTCTATGAACGCCTTCTTAAAACGTGTATTAATTTTACTTTCTATAATAGCTCTAGGGCTATTTTTATATTCTGTTTTTGTTGAAAATATTTTTGAAAAACGCCTGAGTCCTAAAGATACTGTAAAATTTGAGTTGAATGATTTAGAACTTAACGTTTTCTATAACAGACCTTACAAAAAAGGCAGAGAAATTTTTGGTGGCCTTGTACCTTATAATAAAGTTTGGAGAACAGGAGCAAATGAAGCTACAACATTTGAAACCAATAAAACACTTAAAATTAACAACATGGTTTTACCTGTTGGTAAATATACGCTATGGACTGTACCTAAAGATTCTACGTGGACAGTAATGTTTAACTCTAAACAGTACGAATGGGGTGTAGACTCTGAAATGAATCCAATGTGGGATCCTAATTATGATGTTATAAATGTTGAAGTTCCAGTTCAAAAACTAGAAACTGTAGTGGAGCAATTTACCATAGCTTTTGATAATTCTACCGATAATTTATTTTTAACCATGGCTTGGGATGATGTTAAAATTGCTATTCCCCTAAAAAGTTAAATACATTAGATTTTTGAATTGCTTATCTTAGTAGAAACATTTGCAAACTGGTGGCAAAATCAAAAAAAACAGCACTACAAAAAACAGATGGTGTTTCTATTTCAGAAATCACCAATAAAGATTCTATAAAAAAACTCAATAAAAAAAGGCATGCTAATATTAATACTGATGCCTTAGTTACTTCAATTTTAAACAAAGACATTGCTGCTTTAAGTAGAGCCATAACCTTAGTTGAAAGCAAAAACCCAAAACACTTAAACAAAGCCAATACTATTATAGAAGCCTGTTTACCTCATGCTAATAAATCTGTTAGAATTGGTATTACGGGGGTGCCTGGTGTTGGTAAAAGTACGTTTATAGAAACCTTTGGGAAACACTTAACAAGCTTAGGAAAACGTGTAGCTGTATTAGCTATAGACCCCAGTAGTTCTGTTACAAAAGGAAGTATTTTGGGAGACAAAACACGTATGGAAGCTTTGGTTAGAGATAAAAATGCTTATATACGTCCGTCTGCCTCTGGTGATTCTTTAGGAGGGGTTGCCAGAAAAACAAGAGAAACCATTACCCTCTGTGAAGCGGCAGGTTTTGATGTTATTATTATTGAAACTGTTGGTGTTGGTCAAAGTGAAACCACTGTACATAGTATGGTAGATTTCTTTTTATTATTAAAACTTGCTGGTGCTGGTGATGAATTACAAGGTATTAAACGTGGTATTATTGAAATGGCTGATGCTATTGCCATTAACAAAGCCGATGGTACTAATTTAAAAGCAGCAAAACTAGCAAAAACTGAATTTGCCAGAGCACTTCACCTCTACCCTAAAAAAGCATCAAACTGGCAACCAAAAGTTACTGTTTGTAGTGCTATTGAAAATAGAGGTATTGATAATATTTGGAATATTATTTCTGATTATGTTGAAACAACTACAAAAAACAATTATTTTATTGCAAAGCGAAATGAGCAAAATAAATACTGGCTTATTCAAACAATTGAACAACAATTAAAAGCAGTTTTTTTTAATAACCCTAAAATTAAAGCGGAATTACAAAAACAATTGAAACTTATTGAAAACAATAAAACAACGCCTTTTGTTGCCGCAGATTATTTGTTAAAATTAAACACTTAAGTAGTTACGTAACGTTTCAATAAAAATTTAGATAATTTATAAAAGATAAACCCGGAGATAGCTCCAAAAGTTAAACCACAAAAAATATCTGTTGGATAATGTACTCCCACATAAATTCTACTATAAGCAACTACAGCGCTCCAAAACAATAGAATGAAAATAGCATTTTTATAATATGGCCTAAGTAATAAACCTGCAAAAACCGCAGCAGCCATAGAGTTTGATGAATGCCCTGAAAAGAACCCATATTTACCACAACGTACTGCTATAAAGCGCATTTGGTCTAATACTCTGCAGGGTCTAGGTCTTTCAAAACCTCGTTTAAACACGTTTGTTATTTGATCTGTAAATGTTATCATTAGGGCTACAACAATTACAAAAACTAATAATGATTTTAATCCATATTTTTTATACAGTAAAAATAGCAGTAATCCGTATAGCGGAATGAATGTAAGTTTATCTGTAATAATTAACCAAAGCCAATCCCAACTTTCTGTCCCTAAATTATTTAAGTATAGAAACAACTCTGTATCATACTTTAAAATTTCCTCTAACATAAAAATAACATTAAAATACTATTCATCATATTTTTCAATTTCTTTATCATAAAACTCGGTAGCTAACTTGATAGCATTTTGAGTTTCTGTTTCAAGTTCTTTTTGGTCTTCGGCATCAAAATCTTCAAACCACTCAACCTCATCATTTTCTAGATTGATTATAAATCTAGGAAATTCTGTATGAATTACATAAATAGCATTTGGATAATCTGTATTATCACCAAGTATAAATTTGGGTAAGGACATAATTTTTATTCTTTGGTCAAAATTAATCTTTTAGTTAAATAATTAAATCTAATATACAACAAAATAGCTGCTGTTGATAAACCTGATAATAAACCTAACCATATACCAAAACTACCATAAACTTCAGATTTTCCTAAAAACCAACTAACAGGAAATCCTACTAACCAATAAGATACAAATGTAATAATGGTTGGTATTTTAACATCTTGCAAACCACGTAAAGCCCCTAAAACAATAACCTGAATACTATCACTTACCTGAAAAATAGCTGCTGCTACTAGTAATTTAGAAGCTATACCAACTACTTCGGTATTATCTACTAAGTTTTCAACATCACTAAAATCTACATACAACTTGGGTAAATAATTATGAAAAATTAAGAACAAAAAGGCAAAACAAAAGGCTAATACCACACCCAATAAAAATATTGAAAAGGCAATCCGCCTAAGCTCAACATAGTTTTTAAGCCCTTTTTGGTTTCCTACTCTTATCATTGAGGCTACACTTAACCCTGTAGCAACCATAAACGTCATAGATGATAAATTTAATGCTATTTGATTTGCCGCTTGTGGATTTTTACCTAGTAAACCACTAAGCCAAATAGCCGCTGTAAAAATAGCAACCTCAAAAAACATTTGCATTGCACTTGGTGCTGCTAGGTTTATTATTTTTTTAATGACTAATTTATCAAGAACAAAAAACTTTAGATTAGTAACATAAGCTTTAGATTTTTCTTTTCCTTTTAAAAGATACCATAAATAACCAACCATAACAAACCTAGAAATTAATGTTCCATAAGCTGCCCCAACAATGCCCAATACTGGAAATCCAAATTTACCAAAAATGAGCACATAGTTTAATACTACATTTATAACATTGGCTAAAAGTGTAGCATACATAGGGTATTTGGTCATAGAAAGCCCATCACTAAATTGTTTAAAAGCCTGAAAAACAATTAAAGGGATTAATGAAAATGCCACTAAATCTAAATACGGAATTGCCAACTCTACAACCTCTTGTGGTTGTTTCATTAAATACATTAGCGGTTTTGAAAAAAATAGTATTAAAAATAAAAATACTCCTAAAACAGTACACAAAAAAAGACCATTTTTGAATGAAGACTTTCCTTTAGAAAAGTTTTGTTCTGCATCGGCTTCAGCTATTAAAGGTGTTATGGCTGTTGAAAAACCAATTCCTAAAGACATGGCTATAAACATAAAACTATTCCCTAATGATACTGCAGCAAGTTCAGCAGTTCCTAACTGCCCTACCATGATATTGTCTACAAAACTAACAAAGGTATGCCCCAGCATACCTAACATAACTGGTGCTGCTAATTGCCAATTGTACTTAAATTCTTTTGTATAGTTTTTTAATTGCATTTTGCAAAAGTACTCTTTAGCTTTTGCATTAGCCAACTTTAAGATTTAGATTAAAAATATATGTTATTAACATATGTTAATAAGTTAAATATTGTTTCATATATTCAAATAATTATTTTTCTTACATTTGCTCGCCTCAAATCAGCTATAACAGCTATTATATTAGAGGAACTAAAGGTTTTTATTTTATTAGGGATTAAATATTACTTTAGAAGTTTCGATATAAAAGGGGAGGAAATTATTTCCTCCTTTTTTATTTTTATGTAGATATTAATGTTAAATTTATTTTAAATTAGGTAATTGGTTTTTAGCCTCTTCAAACTCTGTAATAATTTCTTTTACTATTTTATTAACGGGTTTAATATCATGAATTAATCCTGAAATTTGTCCTATTTCAAGCTCACCTTCTTCTAAATCACCTTCAAACATACCTTTTTTGGCACGGGCTTTACCTAAAAGTGCTTTAAGTTCATCTACCGTAGCTCCTTTTTTGTATAACTCTTGAACCTCATTATAAAACCTATTCTTTATTAACCTTACAGGAGCCAGTTCTTTTAAAGTTAATTGTGTATCGCCTTCTTTGGCTTCAATAACTGCTTTTTTAAAGTTAATATGTGCAGAACTCTCTTCACTAGCAACAAACCTACTACCAATTTGTACACCATCGGCACCTAAAACCATACATGCTAACATTGCTTTACCTGTTGCAATACCTCCTGCTGCTATTAAAGGAATGGTTATATGTTCCTTAACTATAGGTATTAATGTTAAGGTGGTAGTTTCATCTCTACCATTATGTCCTCCAGCTTCAAAACCTTCAGCTACAATAGCATCAACCCCTGCTTCTTGTGCTTTTAAAGCAAATTTTAAGCTACTTACAACATGCACTACTGTAATGCCTTTTTCTTGTAACCAACGCGTCCAAGTTTTAGGGTTTCCTGCCGAAGTAAACACAATCTCTACTCCCTCATCAACAATAATATCCATTATTTTATCAATTTCTGGATATAACATTGGTACATTAACTCCAAAAGGTTTAGCTGTAGCTTGTTTACATTTTTGAATGTGCTCACGTAACACTTCTGGGTACATTGAGCCTGCTCCCAACAACCCCAAAATACCTGAATTACTAGCTGCCGAAGCTAATTTCCAACCACTATTCCAAACCATTCCTGCTTGAATTATGGGGTATTCAATTTGGAACAAGTCTGTAATTCTATTAGTCATTATTGCTTAACTATTTTAAAGACTTTAGATTCAACTTTTACTAAATATATCCCTGCTAACAATGAAGACATATCTATAAAATTACTTTGGCTTGTAATATGTGAAGTTGAAATATGTTTACCCAAAATATTAAATAGAGAAACTGTTAGCGGTGATTTTATATCAAAAGTACTATTTATAAAAACTTTATCTTTTACGGGGTTTGGATACAAACTGTAATGATATATGTTTTCATTATCTGTAGATAGCACCTGAGAGTTATATGCTGACAATAAATCTGGTATTCCGTAACCTAAATAATAATCAGGCGAAGTATACTGTGAAGCCGATTCACGGACTAATTGCATAATTTCAGCATTAGTTTTATTGGGTAAAGCTTGCCATAAACAAGCAATTGCCCCTGCCATAATAGGCGAACTAAAAGATGTACCGTTAATTGTTGAAATTGCATCATTCTCATTAATTACAGCACTGGCTTGTCCTTGCACCACAACATCTGGTTTTTGTGAAGGTTGTGCGCTATTACCAAGCGAACTAAAAGATGCATAAGTTCCAGAAGAATTAACAGCTCCAACAGAAAGCACTCCAGATGCATCAGCTGGCGCTCCAACAATACCCCAACTGTATTCTCCTGAATTACCTGCAGAAGTTACTAGTAGCATCCCTTTTTCAAATGCAATGTTAGCGCCTTTAGTTATATAAGCTGTATTACCATCCATTTGTGAGGTTGTGTAACTATAATTTGGATTATCATAAGTAGTATATCCTAATGATGTGTTTATAATATCTACGCCTAAACTATCGGCGCGTTCTGCTGCTTCTACCCAATAACTTTCTTCTACGGGGCTTTCACTTCCAGTATCTTCGGTAATAAACAAATAATACTCTGCATCTGGTGCTGTTCCTACGTATTGATTTTCAATATAACCAGCCATAGTACTTAAAACTAAAGTTCCATGATTATCTGCAGAACTGTTATAAACGTCATAATCTCTATCTACAAAGTCATAAACATCTTTAACATTCCCTGCATTATTTAATCGTTCAAAACTAGTCATACTATTAACGTTAGGAAATCCTGCATCTAAAACTGCTATTTTTATACCTGTTCCTGTATAATTTAACTCGTGTAATTCATCACCTTTAATCATTTGAATTTGATTTAAGGCATTACCATAATTAAAGTCTGTTAAAACACGCTCTAGTTTATCAGATTTATTTTGTTTTGTTGTTTTCTTTTTAATTAAACTTTTATCTGCAAAATCTATATAATCTACAAAAGAAAATGTAGTTTTAAGGTTATTTATATCTTGCTCTGTACCTCTAACATGAACTGCATTAAACCATTTTGATTTTGCCATCACCGTAATTCCAGTAGCATTCTTTAGCTGGGTAATATAAGATTCATTTACAGGAACATCGCGTTCATCAATAGCTATACCATGGGCATTTTTTCTATCTATTGCTTCTTGTGTTAAAATTGAAGTTGGATTAGAAATAGATGATTGAACATTCTCTTTATCTATTAAATAAACCCAAGCGTCTTCTTGAGATATAAGTATATTTTGAGCAAAAAATAGTATTAAAAAAAGTAATTTCTTTTCCATTTTAACATTTTGATTAGCTGCAATTTACGAAATTACTCCAGAACCTATTAATTCATCATTAATATACCACGCTGCAAATTGTCCTTCGGTAATGGCAGATTGTAAGTTTTCAAACTCAATATAAAGTCCTGTATCCACTTTGTACAATCTTGCTTTTTGTAATGGTTGCCTGTACCTAATACGGGCTTCAACATCCATAGTTTCATCTGTAGATAAGGCTAAATCTTCTCTAACCCAGTGTAATTCTTCATTGGTTATAAACAGTGCTTTTTTTAATAACCCGGGATGATTTTTACCCTGCCCTGTATATATAATATTGTCTTCAACATTGGTATCAATAACAAATAATGGTTCTGGTGTACCACCAACTGCTAGCCCCTTTCTTTGCCCTTTGGTAAAATAATGTGCTCCTTGATGTTTACCTACCACCTTACCATTATTTAAAGAATAATTCAATTTTCTGGATAAAAAGCTCAGTTCTTCTTCTTTAGAATTAAATTGAGGTATTTCCTCTTCATATAAAGGCTCATCTTCAGCTACTTCAACAATAACGCCTTCTTTAGGTTTTAATTGTTGTTGTAAAAAGTCTGGTAATTTTACTTTACCAATAAAACACAATCCCTGAGAATCTTTTTTTTCAGCAGTAACTAAATCTAGTTTTTTTGCAATTTCTCTTACTTCTGGTTTTGTTAATTCGCCTATTGGAAATAAAGCCTTAGATAATTGTTCTTGGGATAACTGACACAAAAAATAAGATTGGTCTTTATTATTATCTGCTCCAGCAAGAAGTTGATATACCTCTTTCCCATTTTTTGTTATGGTTCCTTTTCTACAATAATGTCCTGTTGCCACATAGTCTGCTCCAAGTTCTAAAGCAATGTCCATAAAAACATCAAACTTTATTTCTCTGTTACAAAGTACATCTGGATTTGGGGTTCTTCCTTTTTCATATTCTTTAAACATATAATCTACTATACGCTCTTTATATTGTACGCTTAAATCTACCGTTTGAAATGGAATACCTAATTTTTCTGCAACTAACATAGCATCATTACTATCATCTAACCAAGGGCATTCGTTTGATATAGTTACAGAGTCATCATGCCAGTTTTTCATAAACAAACCAATAACATCATACCCTTGCTCTTTTAATAAATAAGCAGCAATACTAGAATCTACTCCTCCTGAAAGTCCTACTATAACACGTTTCATGATAATTAAATTAGGGCACAAAGATACATATATTACATAGAATAAGTGCCTTAAAACAAGTAAAGCAAAACAATTTTGTTTAACTTTTTAAAAATTAAATGAAACAAAAATTGTATTTTTGTTTAACTTTTAACTATATTTGCTAAACAAAATAAATTAAACATTGAATATTATGAAAACATTAACAGCTTTAACAAAAATTCTATTACTAGTAATGATGGTGTTACTGTCATTTTCTTGTGATAATGATGACGACACAGTAATTGTTGATCCAGAACCAACTAATACCATTGTAGAACTAGCACAGGCAACACCTCAATTATCAAGCCTAGTAAGTGCTTTAATAAAATATCCTGATCTTGTATCTCTTTTAAGCGAAAGCGGAACTTATACGGTTTTTGCTCCAGATAATGATGCCTTTGATGCACTGTTAATTGCCATAGGACAAACATCGATAGATGATATTCCTGAAGATGTATTAAAAAATGTTTTACAATACCATGTATTTACATCTGCCGCAGTGGAATCTAGTGCTGTTACAACTGGGTCTATTACAATGGCTAATGGTGAAGATGCAAATTTAGTTGCAGAAAATAATGGTGTAACTATTAACGGCTCACAAGTTACCACCGCAGACGTTGAAGGAACAAATGGTATAGTACATATTATAGATAGTGTTATAGTTCCTCCTTCTATATTACCTATAGTAGGCACTATTGTAGCTCCTGCATATTTTAATAAAGATTTTACAACATTAATTGCTGCCGTACAAAATGCAAACACAGACATTTTAGGATTACTTTTAGGTAATGGTCCTAGTGATGAAGGTCTAACTTTATTTGCTCCAACTAATGCTGCTTTTGAAGCTGCTGGAATAACGGATGTTAATGGCGCTGATGCTGTTTTAGCATATCATGTTATTGATGGTACAATTATGGCTGCTATGCTACCATCTACAACAGGTGCTGCTGCTAGCGTACCTACATTAGGAGGTGAAAACATTCATATAACAAATGCTGGTGGGGATGTATCTATAAACGGAACATCTACTGTTGTATTGACCGATATAGTTGGTTCTAATGGTGTAGTACATGTTATTGATAGAACTTTAATACCCCCAACCCAAACTATAAACGAAATAGTAGGTGATTTTGCAGGTGGTAATCCTGCTGAATTTACTCTTTTAGCAGCGGCTCTTGCAAGAGCTGGTTTAGCAGACTTTTTTGCTGGTGATGGTCCATATACAGTATTTGCTCCTGTAGATGCAGCTTTTGAAGCTGCTGGGTTAGATTTAGCAACAATAAATGCTTCAGAGCCTTCAGTAGTAGCTGGCATACTAACCCATCATGTTGTTAAAGCAAATTTAAATGTTTTCTCAACAGATTTAGTAGATGGTAATGTAACCATGTTAAACGATCAAGATGTTACAATTAGTCTTAGTAATTTATCTGTACAAGATGCTGCAGGCTCTAATCCAGAGGCTGGTTTAGTACCAAGTCTATTAAATGTTTTAGCAACAAATGGTGTTATACATGTTATAGACAAAGTATTGTTACCTAGTAATAATTAATAAAATTAAAACAGCGACATAAATAATATGATGGTACAAGCAACTTTAAATGACACGTACAATTTACAAACATTATCTCGCTGTTAATGTAATAAAATTGTATAACCAAAAACAATATTTAAAGTTGCCACCATCATAAAAAAAGAAAATACATTTGGTTAGTTGTTATAGACTATATTTTATCTCTCTATTAAATTGTCTATATAAATAAAAGCTTCCTACTTAGGAAGCTTTTTCTTTTTATATTTCGATTTAGGAGTAAAGTCTTTTTCTTCAACTAATTTGCCGTTTTCGTAATATTTCCAAATACCGTGTTTTTTATCATGTTTATAAGTACCTTCTACAATTAACTCGCCTTTAGTGTTGTATATTTTAGAGGCTCCATGTAATTCATTGTTCTTATAAATAAAACGTTTTAAAACAACATTATTAATTGAATACCAAATAGATTCTCCTTCTAATTTACCGTTAACATAATTTTTCTTTTCAGCTACTTTTCCATTAGAATAATAAACAAATCGTTCGCCATCAAGATTACCATTTTCATTATAGTTTTCTAAGGTCATTATTTTATTAGAAGTATTATGGTAGTATTTCCAGGTACCTATATACTTTTTACCATCCATTTCTCCTTCACTAATAATTTTACCTTTTGAAGTAAAAAACTTAACTAATGCTTTATTGTTATTTTCATTAAACTGTTTGGTGGCTGTTAATACAGCTTTCCCTCTAATATTTTTATAAAATTTAAAGGTTCCTATTTCTTTACCATGTTTAAATTCACCTTCATAACGAAGTACTTTAGTGCCTTCAAAATTCTTTTTCCAAATACCATGGCGTTTACCATTTTCATCAAATTGATTAATATCTTGTGCTAATGCAGAGAAAGAAATAAATAAAATTATAATCAAATGTAGTTGCTTCATAAAACAAATTTAAATGGTTATAAATTTAAGTTTCTTGTTAATTATTAAATACAAAACGAAATATATATTTTGAAATTGTATATAACAAAAAAGCTGCCAAAAGGCAGCTTTAAATTATTTTTTTCTTTTTTGTTGTGCTTGTTTTTGCTTTTCGGCTTGCTCCATCATTTCTTTCATTTTAGCCTGAAAACGACTTTCTTTTTTTGGTTTTTTCTTTTTCTCTTGAATTTGAGCGTGAATCTTATCTTCATCAAGAATATAGTTTTTAATCACTAATATAATTCCAATACTAATTAAGTTAGAAATGAAATAGTACAAACTTAATCCAGAGGCATAGTTGTTAAAGAAAAATAGCATCATAATTGGAGAGAAATACATCATGTATTTCATCATTTTTGCCATATCTGGCATACCTTCTTGTTGTGGTGCTGTTTGTACATTCTGACCCGTAGTTAAACGCATATAGAAGAAAATTGCTATAGATGCTAATAACGGAAATAAACTAACGTGGTCTCCATAAAATGGTATATTAAAAGGAAGATTTGCAACCGTATCATAAGACGATAAATCTTCTGCCCATAAGAAACTTTCTTGTCTTAACTGAAATGCCGATGGGAAAAACTGAAATAAAGCATAAAATACTGGTAACTGAATTAAAGCTGGGATGCAACCTGCTAACGGACTTGCTCCTGCCTTAGTTTGTAAGGCCATAGTTTCTTGTTGCGCTTTCATTTTATTGTCTTTGTACTTCTCGCGTATAGCATCTAACTCTGGTTTTAAAATTTTCATTTTTGCCTGAGATAAGAATTGTTTATACTGTACAAAAGACAAACATATTTTTACCAAAATAGTCATAACTACAATAGCAATTCCGTATGGCATAAAGCTTCCTAAAAAGCTAAATAAGGGCATAAATAAATAGCGGTTTATCCAACCAAATATACCCCAGCCTAGTGGTACCATTTCATCTAAATTCCTATCATAAGCATTTAAGGTTTTAAACTCACTTGGACCATAGTACCAATCCATATTATAATTAAGCTCGCCTCCTTTTAACTCTAATGGGATTTTAGATGTAAACTGTTTTGTGTAAATGGTATCAACTGCTTCATCTTCAACTAAATTTTTTGAAGTAATATGCGTAGTTTTAAACGGTGTATCTGTTAATAAAATAGACGAGAAAAAGTGTTGCTTATACCCTATCCAAGTAACATCTTCAAGTGTTTCATCGGCATCACGCATACCTGTGTAATCATCTTTACCGCCTTCATATTCATAATGAATATCGGTATATCTATTTTCATATGAAATACTTTTTGCATGACGGTATCCTTTTTGGTTCCAATCTAAATTAATTTCTTGAGAACCATTTATAACATCACTTAGCCCTTGAGAACGTATGGTGAAGTCCATCATGTAATCGCCATCTTTCAACTCATATCTATATTCTAAAAATTTACTTTCAGATACCTTTAGTTTCATAGAAACTACTGTAATATCACCATTTTTAGTAACGGTAGGTTCAAAATATAAATCTTGAGTGTTTAAAATTCTACTATCTGTAGTTCCAAAATTAATATTGAAAGAAGCATTATTATCTTTAATCAAATAGATTGGATTATCTCTAAAATCAACAAACTCTTTTAATTTTACTTCTGAAAGATATCCGCCTTTATTATTAAATTTTAAAGCTAACAAATCACTTTCAACAAAGGTTTCTTCATCAGAGGCTTTAAGTGCCGAATACGCAAATGCCCCCAACTTATTTTTTAAGGCTATTTGTTGCATAGAATCTACCTCTGCTCCAATAGCATAATCTGCTGCTGTGGTAACTTTAGTTTGATCTTGTTGGTTAGCTTTTTGTTCTGCTTGAATTTGTTCTTGTTTTGCCTTTTCTTGTGCTTCAAGTTCTTCTGGTGTTGGCTGATTTTGCCAAAGCATATACGCTAATATCCCAAAGATGAGTACAAAACCAATTATTGAGTTTATGTCTAACTTTTTTTCTTCCATGTTATCTTTTAATTAAAAACAAATCCTGCCAAAGCAGGAATGATTTATAGCCTATCAATAAACTATCCAATTTTAATTTTGTGCCATACTGACACCTTTTTGCTTGCTTTTATATTTTAAAGCTGCAGCAACAAACGCAACAAATAAAGGGTGCGGATTAGCTACCGTACTTTTATATTCTGGGTGATATTGTACCCCAACAAACCAAGGATGCTCTGGTATTTCTATGATTTCTACTAAACCAGTATCTGGGTTTAATCCTGTAGCTATCATACCAGCTTCTTCCATTTGTTGTTTATAATTACCATTAAACTCATAGCGGTGTCTGTGACGCTCTTTAATAGTTTCGGTCTTATAAATATCTCTTACTTTACTTCCTAGTTTTAAATTACAAGCCCAAGCTCCTAAACGCATGGTGCCTCCTTTGTCTGTAATAGATTTTTGTTCTTCCATTAAATCTATTACTGCATTGCTAGATTCTGGATTCATTTCAGTAGAATCTGCATCTTTTATTTTAAGAACATTTCTTGCAAATTCTATAACTGCCATTTGCATACCTAAACAAATTCCTAAAAAAGGAATGTTGTTTTCTCTAACAAATTTTACAGCATCTATCTTCCCTTCAATACCACGTTCTCCAAATCCTGGAGCTACCAATACACCATCTAAATGTGATAATTTTACTTCAACATTATCACTGTTTAAATATTCTGAATGAATAGACTCTACATTTACTTTTACTTCATTTTCTGCTCCTGCATGAATAAAAGCTTCTAAAATAGATTTATAAGAATCTTGTAACTCTACATATTTACCTATTAAACCAATGTTTACTTCAGTTTTAGGATTTTTATGGCGTTTTACAAATTCATTCCACCTATTTATATTTGGTTGTGAACTTTCAAGGTTAAGCTTTTTTAAAACTACTTTATCTAAGCCCTCATCTAGCATTAAATTTGGTACATCATAAATGGTTGATGCATCTATAGATTGTATAACGGCTTCTTCTTTAACATTACAGAATAATGCTAATTTTCTTCTTAAATCTTTAGGTAAATTGTGCTCTGTTCTACAAACTAATATATCTGCTTGCACCCCACTTTCCATTAGGGTTTTTACACTATGTTGCGTTGGCTTTGTTTTTAACTCTCCTGCTGCAGATAAATAAGGTACCAATGTTAAATGTACTACTATTCCATTATTTTCACCTAAGTCCCAACGGAGTTGACGAACCGCTTCAATATAAGGTAAAGACTCTATATCACCAACTGTACCTCCTATTTCGGTAATTACAATATCATAATCGCCAGAATTTCCTAAAAGTTGAATACGATGTTTTATTTCATCAGTAATATGAGGAACTACTTGTACCGTTTTACCTAAAAATTCACCACGTCTTTCTTTTTGAATAACGCTTTGATAAATGCGTCCGGTAGTAACATTATTAGCTTGACTTGTAGGAACATTTAAAAAGCGCTCATAGTGTCCTAAATCTAAATCTGTTTCGGCACCATCTTCAGTAACGTAACATTCGCCATGTTCATAAGGGTTTAATGTACCCGGATCTACGTTAATGTATGGGTCTAATTTTTGAATAGTAACTCGATATCCTTGAGATTGCAAAAGTTTAGCAAGAGATGCTGCTATAATGCCTTTTCCTAAAGAAGATGTAACCCCTCCGGTTACAAATATGTATTTTGTACTTATCATATTGCGCTTATAAACGCAGGCAAATTTACAAAATTAATATAGTTATAAGTAAATAACTTTTTAGTTATTTATGGTTTCTTATTAACAAAAAAGTTAATAAAAATTCTTTCATTTTTGGTTTTTATGCTTTAAAAGCCATTATTTAACTAATATTCTGAATATCAAATGTTTTAGTAAAAAAATTTAGTTCACTTTTTTTGAAACATTTTCACTTCACAGTCGTCCTAATAAAAAATACAAATAAAAATGCAATAGATTAAAAAAGTTGCGTCTTTATAATTGAAGCACCTTTAAAAGTGTTTTTAAATGAATCATCAATCAGAAAACAGTAAAAAGCTTAACAAGTTTTTTAATGAAGAATACGCTTCTCTTAAAACTTATGTAAGCTCAAATCTTAAGGCTAGCATAAATAAAGATGCAGAAGACATCATACAAGATGTTGCATTAAAACTATTTGCTGGTGCTGATAGGTATTCGCCCATAAATAATGTTGCTGGTTTTGTTTATAGAGCTATAAAAAACAAGGTTATTGATGTTATGAGAACATCAAAAAATAACAGAATTGATTATGAAACCCAAAACGAAAATAAACTAATTGAATTTGCTTCTATTATTTATGAATCTGCCGATAATTCATACCCTGAACCAATGAAAGAAGCCTTAAAAACAGCCATAATAAACCTAAAACCAGATTACAGAAATATAATTTTAGCCATAGATTTTGAAGGCTACACATATAAAGAATTAACAAACAAAACAGGAATTCCTGTTGGCACATTAATGTCTAGACGCCACAGAGCTATTTCTCAATTATACAAAATACTAAAAAAAGAAATTAATAATTAAAAACACAGATATGTCTAATTACTTTAAACACAAAATGCGTGGTAAATCGCCAGGTGAGATTGTTGGAATGATACTTTTTGGAATTATTGCTATAACCGGTTTAGCTATACTTTTTGGCTTTATTATTATGTGGTTATGGAATTGGTTAATGCCCATGATATTTGGCTTAACAACGCTTACCTTTTGGGAAGCCGTAGGTGTTTTTATTCTCTTTAAAATATTACTTGGTGGCTGTGGAGGTTTTGGAGACTCTGGAAAAAAATCTTCCAAATCTCACAAAAAGGATAAACAATGTGAAACCGAATTTTCTAAATGGAAATATTACGACGACTTCTGGAAAGAAGAAGGTAACCAAGCTTACGAAGCTTATATAAAACGTAAAACTACAAAAGAAGAAAACAATGATTAGTCCGTTTTATCACAACAGAAAAAGAAATATTAGAATACATATACTCAAAACAAACATTAATTCTAAAGTTGCAATTAATACCATTAAATTACTTTTTAAATCACACCCTGGTATTATAAAATGGTCTGTAGATTTAGAAGATGTTGACAAGGTTTTAAGAGTTGAAACCAACCAAACGCTAGATAAAAATGATATTATAGAACAAGTCTCTGCAAAAGGTATTTATTGTGAGGAATTAGTATAACAACCATTTATAAAATTATAATAATAAAAGAAAAATCCCATCGATAGAATTCCAATTTCTGTCGATACAATGACTACAAACTTCCATTACCTTATTATGTAAGTACTAATTGTTTCAATTTTGAAGTATCAAATTAAAAGCTTTAAAAATGAAACAATTTTTATATACTATTTGTTTTACACTTGGCAGCTTGAGTTTAATAGCTCAAGAAAGCCAAGTGAAACAATGGACCTTCCAAGAGTGTTTAGAATATGCCGTAGAACACAATATTACTATAAAAGATGCGGCATACACCACAGAAACTGCAAATGTAACACTTCAACAGTCTAAAGACAGTAGACTGCCAACAGTAAACGCAAGTGCTTCTCAAGGTTTTAAAAACGGACAATCTATAGACCCCATTACTAGCGATTTTGTTGATGAGCAAATTAACACTACTAGCTTTGGCGTAAATGCTTCGGTTAACCTATTTCAAGGAAATCAAATTAAAAATAAAATTAAACAAAACAAATTACTTGCAGACCAAAATAGCCTGTATTTAGAAGAAGCTAAAAACAGTATAAAATTAAGTGTAACCCAAGCCTATTTACAAGCTTTATACGCCAAAGAAGGTATTGCTGTAGCTGAAAAAACTTTAGAAGCTTCTACTAAAGAGGTAGAACAAGCCAAAGCAAGATTAGATGCCGGAAGTATAGCCATGCAAGATTACACAGATGCTATTTCTCAAGAAGCAACAAATAAATACAACTTAATTGAAGCTAAAAATAATTACGAACAACAAATTATTGCTTTAAAACAATTACTAGAATTAGAACCAGAAGTAGAGTTTGATATTGTTGCGCCTAACTACAAAACTTACACAGCTCCAATTTTACCAAACAAAATTGAAGTTTATGAAGCTGCTTTAGGAATGTTGCCAGAATACGAAGCAGCAAAATTAAATGTAGATGTTACAGAAAAAGATTTAGATATAGCTAAAGGTAATTATTTACCAACACTTGCTTTAACAGGTAGTTTTGGCACAGGCTACACAAGCTCACAAAATATGAGCTTTTCAAACCAGCTTGATGGTAATTTAAATCAAACCTTAGGCTTGTCATTAACAATACCAATATTTAATAGTTTTCAAACAAAAGCTGAAGTACAAAAGGCTAAAATAGCTATCAATCAGTCTAAGTTAGAAATTATAAGTCTTCAAAAAGAAATTTATAAAAACGTAGCAACTGCTTATCAAAATGCACTGTCATCTCAAGAACAACTAGAAGCTGCAAAATCAGCTAGTAAAGCTGCAGAAGAATCTTATAAACTAGCGCAAAAAAAATACAATTTAGGCGCTTTAAGCACCACCGATTTAGTAGTTAGTCAAAATACGTTTACTAACGCACAATTAAATTATTTACAGGCAAAATACTTAAACATTTTATATAACCAATTGTTACAATTCTATCAAGGAAACGCTATAACACTTTAACTATAGACATTATGAAAACAAATAAAAAAATACTCATAGCAAGTATCTCTGTAGCCATATTAGCACTGATACTTTATAACATTTTTAAACCAAACGAAACAGTCTTGGTAGAAGCTAAAACCATTGCTGTTACCAAAGGCGATGTTACCACTTTGGTTACAGCTACAGGTACCATCGAGCCCATTACACAGGTAGAAGTAGGTACCCAGGTGTCTGGAGTTATCGAAAAGATTTATGTAGACTACAACAGTGTGGTTAAAGAAGGACAGCTCATTGCCGAACTGGATAAAACCAACTTAAAAGCACAATTAACCCAAGCTCAGGCCGCTTACGACAATGCTTTGAGCCAAAAAAGATATACAGAAACCGTTTACAACAGACAAAAAACCTTGTACGAGAATAAAGTCATTAGTAAAGCGGATTACGATGAGGCCCTTTATGATTACGAAACAGCTAAAGGAACTGTCACTCAGAGATTATCAGATCTACAGTCGGCTCGAACCAATCTCGAATATGCCAATATTTATTCGCCTATCGATGGCGTGGTGTTATCTAGAGACATAGACGAAGGACAAACCGTAGCAGCAAGTTATAGCACTCCAACCTTGTTCACCATTGCCCAAGACTTAAAAGAAATGCAGGTAGAAGCCGATGTGGATGAAGCCGATATCGGTAACGTAAAAGAAGGGCAACGGGTTACCTTTACCGTTGATGCCTTTTTAGGTGAAACTTTTGAGGGAGAAGTTACCCAAGTGCGATTGGATTATACCGAATCTTCCAGTGTGATAACTTATACGGTGGTTATTAAAGCAGATAATCCAGATCTTAAATTAAAACCAGGCCTTACCGCAACGGTATCTATATATACCCTAGAGCTTAAAGATGTCTTAACAACCGAGTCTAAGGCGGTAAACTTTAAACCAGACCCTGCCATCATGGCACAATACATCGAACAAGAAAATTTAACTCCTCCTAATGCGGGGCCTCAACAAGAAGCAGATGGTACCGTGCTTTGGGTTCTAAATAACGACGGTTCTATTGTTCCTAAACCTGTAACGCTTGGCGCTAGCGATGGGGTCAATGTCCAAATTGTTGAAGGTGTCAAGGAAGGCGAAAAACTCGTGTACAGCTTAAAAAGCTCAATCCCATCTTCTGGAGGTACTCCTCCACAAGGCGGTGGCGATAACGAAAGTCCTTTTATGCCTAAACCACCAGGATCTAAAAAATAATTGCAATGGCAAAAGAAATTATAAAAATACAAGATTTAAAACGTGAGTTTACCATGGGGTCAGAAACGGTCCATGCGCTTAAAGGCATCTCTTTTACCATAACCGAAGGCGAGTTTGTAACCATCATGGGGTCCAGTGGTTCCGGAAAAAGTACCATGCTAAACATCTTAGGGTGCTTAGACAAACCAACTTCAGGAATTTATGAAATTGACGGGGTTAAAATGAAAGATTTAAGCAAGAACGAACTTGCTACGATTAGAAACCAAAAAATAGGTTTTATCTTTCAATCCTATAATTTATTGGCAAGAACTTCTGCTATAGAAAATGTAGAACTCCCTTTGTTGTATAATAGCAAAGTAACTTCTGAAGAGCGAAGGGAACGTGCAATCAAAGCTTTAAAAATGGTCGGTTTGGGCGAACGATTGCACCATACACCTTCTCAACTTTCAGGAGGACAGCAACAGCGTGTGGCTATTGCGAGGTCTCTTGTAAACAATCCGGTTATTATTCTTGCAGATGAGGCTACAGGAAACCTAGACACCAGAACGTCTTATGAGATTATGGCACTATTTCAAGAGCTAAACCAAAAGGGCATCACCATTGCTTTTGTAACTCATGAACCTGACATCGCGACTTTTAGCAGTAGGACCATAGTGCTAAAAGATGGAAATGTTATTCAAGATTATAATAATGAAAATATACAGTCCGCAGCAGAGCATTTAGCCAATCTACCTAAAGAAAATCATTAATTATGAGATTTTTAAATTTAATTAAAATAGCCTTTAAAGCCATTATTCTTAATAAAATGAGAACCCTGCTTACTATGTTGGGAATCATCATAGGGGTGGCTTCTGTTATTGCCATGTTGGCTATAGGCGAAGGCTCTAAAGAAAGTATTCGTTCTACCATCTCGAGCATGGGGTCTAACATGATTAATATCAGACCCGGAGCCGATATGCGTGGCGGAGTAAGACAGGACCCTAGTGCTATGGAAACCCTCACATTGGATGACTACGATGCGTTAAAAGAACAAGCAGATTTACTAACGTATATAACGCCGTTGGTAAATGGTGGCGGTCAGGTTATTAATGGTGCCAACAACTGGCCTTCCACAATTTATGGGGTTAATCCAGATTATTTGAGTATTAAAGTCGTAGGATTGAAAAGTGGAAGTATGTTTACAGAGGCCGAAGTAAAATCGGCTTCTAAGGTGGTTTTGTTAGGGCAAACAGTCGTAGACAATATATTTCCAGACGGCGAAGACCCTGTTGGAAAAACCATCCGTTTTGGTAATATTCCTTTTAAGGTTATTGGTGTCTTGGAAGAAAAAGGAGAAAACACCTTTGGTCAAGACCAAGACGATGTGGTTATTGCTCCTTATACTACGGTACAAAAACGTATTTTGGCCATCGACCACTTAAATCAAATTATGGCTTCTGCCGTTAGTGAAGAACAAGCTCCCGACGCCGTTACTCAAGTTACAGAAATATTACGTAAACAACACAAGTTGAGAGATGATGAAGATGATGATTTCAATGTGCGTTCTATGGAAGAACTCATTTCTACCTTCAGTTCTACTAGCGAAATGCTCACCATACTCTTGGTTGCCGTAGCAGGAATTTCTCTGTTAATTGGAGGTATTGGGATTATGAACATCATGTATGTTTCTGTAAAAGAACGTACCAAAGAAATTGGTTTACGTATGGCTGTTGGAGGAAAAGGTTCCGATATTTTAATGCAGTTTTTAATTGAAGCTATTTTGATAAGTGTTACCGGAGGGGTTTTGGGCGTTATTTTAGGTTTGGGATCTACCGTTTTTATCGAAAAATTCTTGAACTGGCCCACTAGTGTAGCCCTGTATTCCATTGTTATTTCATTTGCCGTTTGTGCCATTACAGGTATCTTTTTCGGATGGTATCCCGCTAGAAAAGCTGCAGCTTTAGACCCAATAACAGCATTGCGTTACGAATAATATTATAACTTTTAATTTTTTCAAACCATGAAAAATACATTTATAAAAGGAACTTATTGGTTACTGCTCGTTGTAGTAATGCAATCTTGTAACAGCAGTAAGACCAAGGAAAATCAAACTACTATAAAGACTAAAGAAAAACCTTTTACACAAATAGCTACTGGGCAGGTAGATTTATATGACGAAGATGGTAATATCGTTACCCATTTACAACCCAGCGATTCGCTTTTTGGGCAAGATGCCAATTACCCAACTGGCAAAAAAATGGCTTATGTTAATAATGGTGATGGTACTATAACCGATGTCAATTCTGGCTTAATGTGGCAAGAAACACCAACTTCCGAAGGTTTTGATTGGCAATCGGCTAAAGATTATTGTGAGAACTTAGAACTTGGTGGTTATGATGATTGGAGGCTGCCAACTGCCAAAGAATTATTTTCTATCAGCGATTTTAGCGAAGGTTGGCCCTATTTAGATACAACCTATTTTTCGCTTGTTAACAACAATTTTGTAGATAAGAGTGAACAATATTGGACAAGCAACACATATGTTGGTCACACCGAAGAAGGTAAATACAGTGCTGCTTTTGGGGTTAATCATGCTACCGGACATATTAAAGCGTATCCGGGAGAAGCTTTCCAAAATAATACAGAGCGCAAGGGACCGCCTCCAAGCAATCAACGCCCTCCTCAAGGGAATCAACCCCCTCAAGGAGAAGGTGTAGCTAAAGGTGATGGTGAACAAGGGAACAGACCACCTTCTCCAGGTAATGGAGATAGCCCCATGGGAAATCCAATGTTAAAACATGTTCGTGCTGTTAGAGGTACTGTTTATGGAACTAATGATTTTAAAGATAATGGTGATAGTACCATAACCGATAATGCTACAGGATTAATGTGGGCAAAAGTAGATAGCGGTGAAGGCATGGATTGGAAAACGGCTTTAACTTATGCTAAGAATTCCAATTTGGCCGGGTATTCAGATTGGCGATTGCCGAATGTAAAAGAATTACAGGGCATTGTAGATTATTCTTACGCGCCTGATGCCAAAGATCCAGAGCATGTGGGACCTGCTATAGACCCTTTGTTTCAATCTACTGAAATCACTAATGAAAATGGCGATAAAGATTATCCTAATTATTGGACAAGTACTTCGGCAAGATTTAGAAAGGGCATGCCTTATTACTATGCTTGGTACGTGGCTTTTGGTCGCGCTGTAAATCCAAAAGGTTTGGATTTTCACGGTGCGGGAGCTGTTCGATTTGACACCAAACATGAAAATGGTCCAGCAGGTGAAGGTGGCGAAAGGTATTATAATTACGTGCGTTTGGTTAGAAATGTAAATTAGGAATTCATCCTTTATGGGTTAACGAACACTCCGTTGCTGAGAAGTATAAACCATGCAAACAGAACCAATAATAGGCAAACATGATTCGCTTAAAAAAGAATCCATTATCAAACTGCTTTGGGTCTTTGTAGGTCCAGCAGTATTGGGGCTTTTAATCAATATTTTTTACAATGTTGTAGATAGAATTTTTGTTGGCCATTTTGTGGGAGCCGACGGCTTATCGGCCGTAACCATGGTATTCCCGATTGCTCTTTTTAAGTTCAGTTTTGTACTGTTGTTAGGCAGTGGCGCCGGTGTGTTAATAGCTAAATACTTAGGCGAAAACAGGCAAGACAAAGCCGAAGAGGTATTGGGCAATATGATGGCAGGTCTTACTGTTGTTAGTGCTGTTTTTACTCTTTTAGGCTTGCTTTTCCATAAAGAAATTTTACAGCTTCTAGGAGCCGAGGGACAATTGTTACAACAGTCTGCTGCATACTTGTTTGTTATTGTGTTAGGGTTTCCCTTAAGCTTTTTTATCGCACTGGAATTTACTTGCCGTGCCGAAGGCAATCCGCGTTTACCCGCAAAACTTATATTGCTTTCTGCCATTATCAACATCTGTTTAGACTATGTCTTTATGAAAGTAATGGATATGGGCGTTAAAGGTGCTGCACTTGCTACCATTATTGCTCAAGGAACTAATGCATTGCTTTTAATTAATTATTATCTCAATGGTAAAAGTTTGGTGAAATTGCAATGGAAACAAATCCGATTAAAAAAAGAAGTCATTCTCCCTATTTTATCAGTGGGTTTTTCTCCTTTTCTTATGGATGGGGCGGTGAGTTTTCAAAATGCTTTTGCGAATAACCTTCTATTACAAACAGGGGGAACTGATGCGGTAGCCGCTATGGGAATCATTTTTGGAATCAATGTCTTTTTTATGATGACGGCTCTTGGTACTGGTGATGGTATGCAGCCTATTGTAAGTTTTAATTTTGGTGCAAAACTTTACGACCGAGCCGCAAAAACCTTGATCTATGTTTTGGTTTTTGTACTTTCTGTGGCGTTGTTTGGGATTTTAATTTTAGAATTATTCCCTAATGCCATCATCAACATCTTTATCAATGGCAATGAAAATATCCGAAGTATTACGCATACTGCACTAAATATTTTTGTTTGGTCCATTCCTTTTTACATGACGCAAGTGGTTATAGCCCGGTATTTCCAGGCTTTGCAAAAAAATACCATTGCCACCTTTTTGGCAATACTACGACCAATATTTCTTTTCATTCCCATCTCTTTTGTTTTAAGTGATTGGTATGGATTTAAGGGAATTTGGACAGCCTTTATTGCAAGTGATGCTTTAGCGGCTTTGTTTGCTGTACTACTAGTGAAGAAATATAATTTAAAAGGCTTGCAAAACGAATAGTTAAACTAAAAACAGAAAACAACTTGATTAAGAAACAATCTTTTATCATCACAATTAGATAGTGTTAGTGACAAGCAACAAGAACTACAAGCTGTTATTCAGTTGTACCGTGCATTAGGGGGAGGTTGGCTTAATTAATTTGTGTATAAAATAGTAAAATTGAAGACCAACTTCCATCGATAAAATGATACTATCTATATAGTTAACAGATACAAACATCTATTTTAGTATCAAAAACTTAAAACAAACCTTAAATTAGAAGGTAAAATAAATAAAATGAAAAAAAATATAGATTTAGGATTCTTAATACTAAGGATTACAGTTGCAGGTTTAATGTTGTTTCATGGCGTAGCAAAATTGAGTCATTTAGATGGTATCAAAAATATGTTATCTTCTAGTGGAATTCCTGAATTTATGGCTTATGGTGTATTTATAACTAAAATCATTGCTCCAGTTTTAATGATTATAGGCTTTAGAACACGTTTAGCATCGATAATATTTTTCTTTGGAATGATAACCGCTTTATTTTTAGCACATTCAGGAAATATGTTTGCATTATCAAAAACAGGCGGTTTACAAATAGAATTAATTTTATTGTATGCTTTTGGTGCATTAACTTTGTTTTTTATAGGTTCTGGAAAATATGCTATTTCATCGAAACATATCTGGGACTAAAATCAATTCATCTTTATGGATAAAAAAAATAAAATAACGTTTTTTTCACATAGTTTAGTATGGTTGGTACTTTTTAGTATTCCGTATATTTTATCGTATGGGCAAGAGCAAAACATCAATAGAGTTATAGCTCATTTTTGGA
Organism: Seonamhaeicola sp. S2-3; assembly: GCF_001971785.1. NCBI lineage: Bacteria > Pseudomonadati > Bacteroidota > Flavobacteriia > Flavobacteriales > Flavobacteriaceae > Seonamhaeicola > Seonamhaeicola sp. S2-3. Next base: position 61,154 of record NZ_CP019389.1, read on the forward strand.
TTCCTGTTCTCTTTTATGCTGTTATTTTTTACACTAACTATTTTGTGTTAATTGATAAGTATTTGTTTAAAAAGGAAACGCTTTTATTTATACTTATTAATGCCTTAATAATTGCTGTTTGTATTACTGCAAAAGAACAAATTGAAGGTAATGTTTTTGCTGATCTTAGTATTCCTAAAAACAGTGATGGTAATGGCCCTCCATTAAAGATGATGATTTATGTGCAAATGTTTTCTTATTTGGCACCTTTATTATTTTCAATTGCTGTAAAAACCACCAAACGTTGGGTAAAAGCGGAGACCGAGCGTAAAGAAGCCGCTAATTTTAAATTACAGTCAGAATTACAACATTTACATTACCAGTTACAGCCACATTTCTTTTTTAATTCGTTAAACAACATTTATGCAATGGTAGATATTTCGCCAGAAAAAGCCAAAACATCTATTCATAGCTTAAGCAAACTAATGCGCTATATGTTGTACGAGACCAATGTAGAAGAAGTTTCCCTGACTAAGGAAATTGAATTTATGTCTAAATACATTGAATTAATGAAGCTACGCGTCTCTGAGAAAACTATTGTTAATTATAGTTTCCCAAAAGACGGAAGTAGTATTAAAATAGCACCTTTATTATTTATCTCATTAATAGAAAATGCTTTTAAACACGGAGTGTCTGCAAGTCAAGATAGTACAATAGATATTACAATGACTCTAGAAGATAACAAGGTAATGTTTATAACAAAAAACAATAACTTTCCTAAAAACACTCAAGATAAAAGTGGCTCTGGTATTGGGCTACAAAATCTTGAAAAACGTTTACAACTTTTATACGCAGGTAAATATAAATTTAATACTAAGGTAGAAAATGAATATTTTAATGTAAATTTAGAGTTGGAAACTGTTTAAAATATGAGTAGTTTAAAAATATCTTGCGTAGCTGTAGATGACGAACCTATGGCTTTAAACTTAGTAGAAAGTTATATTGAAAAAACGCCATTTTTAAAACTAAAAACTAAATGCAGTAGCGCTATAGAAGCTATGCAATATATTAAAGAACATCCTGTAGAACTGTTATTTTTAGATATACAAATGCCAGATCTTACTGGTATTGAATTTTCTAAATTATTACCAGAGCATACACGCGTTATTTTCACAACAGCTTTTGATCACTATGCATTAGACGGCTTTAAAGTAGATGCCATAGATTATTTGTTAAAGCCTTTTGATTATGCCGAGTTTTTAACCGCAGCTAACAAAGCACAAAAATGGTTTGAATTATTAAAAGGAAAAACCAACCAACCTGAATTGATTTCAAAAGAAAAAGAATTTCTTTTTGTAAAATCAGAATACAAACAACTACGCATTAAACTAGCCGATGTATTGTATTTTGAAGGTTTAAAAGACTACATTAAAATATGGTTGAAAGATAATCCTAAACCCATTTTAACTTTAATGAGCCTTAAATCTTTGGAAGAAGAATTGCCTGAAACCCAATTTATGCGTGTACATCGTTCGTTTATAGTATCATTAAATAATATAGATGTAATAGAACGCAGCCAAATCATTATTAACAAACAGCGCATTACCGTTTCAGAACAGTATAAGCCTAAATTTTTGGAATTTATTAATAAGAATTCTTTAAAGTTTTAATTAGGATTGGTATCGATATATGTTTTGTTTCATCATTCATAGTCCTACATCTGAAAAATCGGAAGACCAAATCACATATGGAAGCAATCATTTGACAAAAAATCTAAGTGTGATGATTTAATAGTGAAAGAATAATGGAGTATGTTCAAAATTTATAATACATTCCTAATGTAATGTTACATGCAATTTACCTGTTGGGGCTTTACGCCAAATTTCCAAAAACAATCAACTTTTTCTGTTGACTTAAAATAACTTTCGTCCGAGCAAACCTTCATTTAGAAATTTAAACTTTAACAGAATTAAAACAGCCGTTTTAAACATGGTTTCTCTTTTTGTTGGTTGATTCTGATAATCAATTTTTTGAAATAAAATAAAAAAACGGTAGTTAACAACATAGATACTAGGTTAAAACCAAATGGAAATCAAAATCTTTCTTCAATTATATTTTAAAGCACTCATTGAGTATACAAATGCAAGCCTCAGAAGACGCATTACAAATACAACTTTTTTCAAAGTAGTAAGAGAAATGTAAAATTTACCAATGCTGGTGAGTTTCTTCGAGAACATTGGGTTAGAAAAAAAGCGGTTACTAATGTTGTTCAATACGCCAAAATTATTGGAAACGAAATGGGGTTTTGAGGTTTTGGTTCATAAAACTTATTATAACAGCTTACTTACAAATTTCTTTGGTAATAATTGTTTTCAACACAATTTTTTGGAGTTTATTATGTTATATGACGTTTAAAAGAAATACAATGTTAATTATTTTTAAAACTTAAAGAGTATTAACAAAGTCTTTTATTTTTGCCATGATTTTATGACTTTTATAAAACAACATATCAATCTTAGACTTTTCTGGTTCATAATGTCTTTGCACATTCTGAATATTAGTGTTGATGCTCCTGATGTTAAGCCTGATTATATTCCTGAAGATTTAGGCTATAACGATATGGAAAGTGTTGTGGAAATTGTGCTTGAACAGATTTTGGGTTTTGAAGATGCTATACCTGAACAAGAAGACGATGATACCTCTCAAGGGCTTTTAAATCACAGTTTCGTTCCTGTTTTCTATCAGAAACAATTCAATTATTCTGTTTTGCTTCACGATAACTTCATTGAAAAGAAACACATCAGCTTTTATAAAGACAAATACTTCAAGCAATTTCAACCCGAAATTTCTACGCCGCCTCCTAAGGCTTAATTCTTCATTTTTTTCTGATTAACAGCTTTAGTAAAACACCATTCTTACTACGAACACTTTTTGTGATTGAAGTAAGATGTCTATTACTATTTGTTAGTCAACATCAATTTAAATTTTACTCCAAACATTTTATGTACAAACATTTATAAAAACATCAAAAACTATGAAGAATTTATTCTGGCTTTTGAGCATTGGCGCTATAACAATTTTAACTGCATGCTCTACAAAAACCAATACTTCAAAAGAAAAACAAACTTTTAAGGTAACAACTCCTTTGTTAAAAGACACTTCTTATACACAAAATTATGTTGCAGAAATCCATGCTTTACAACATGTAGAAATTCGCTCTCGCGTAAATGGATTTATAGAATCTCAGCTGGTAGACGAAGGACAGAAAGTAAAAAAAGGTCAAGTGTTATTTAGCATTAACAACAGTCAGTTTGTCCAAAACCTCCAAAAAGCAAAAGCTGCAACCCAAAGTGCAGAAGCCGAACTTCGTTCTGCCGAAATTGAATTGGAAGGGGCACAACAATTGCTTGACAAAAATTTTATTTCACAGGCCGAATACAATATAACACAGGCCAAGGTAGAAGCTTTAAAAGCCAAATTACAAGAAGCAAAAGCCGAAGAAGCACAAGCAGAACTTCATCTTTCCTTTGCCCAGGTTAGAGCTCCTTTTGACGGATTTATTAACCGCATTCCTTTAAAAATAGGTAGTATTGTTGAAGAAGGTGATTTGCTTACTACTATCTCCAACAATCAGGAAATGTTTGCTTATTTCAATGTTTCTGAAGTCGATTATTTAAAATATATAGCCTCAACCAAAGAAGATAAGAGAACCTTGAGCTTAATCTTAGCCGATGGTAGTCGCTATCCTCATCAAGGTGTCATTGAAACGGTAGAAAGTGAATTTGACAATAATACGGGAACTATTGCCTTTCGTGCTAAATTTCCTAATCCTGACAATGTTCTAAAGCACGGAGCTACAACTAAAGTACAACTCGAAGAACAAGTAAAAAATGCTATTCTAATCCCCCAAAAAGTAACTTTCGAACAGCAAGAACACTTGTGTGTCTTTGTAGTTGACAAACAAAATAGACTTCAAATTCGAAAAGTAAAGCCATCGTTTCGATTGCCTCACCTCATCGCTATAAAAGAGGGCTTATCCCCAAAAGATAAGATTCTTTATGAAGGATTACAATATGTAAAAGAAGGAGATACCATCAATACTGAGTTGGTTTCATTTTCTCAATTCAATTAACAATAAAATTCTGAAATTATGAAAATCAACATTATCAATCGTCCTATATTGGCAATCGTTATCTCATTGATTATACTATTTTTAGGCATCTTATCTTTATTCCAACTGCCGATGGCTCTGTTTCCTTCTGTTGCTCCACCCGAGGTAAACGTAGAGGTGGAATATCAGGGAGCCAATGCAGAAACCGTGGCAAAATCGGCTATTGAACCTTTGGAACGTGCCATCAACGGCGTACCCAACATGAAATATATGAGTAGCAACATCGGTAGTGATGGTGTGGGTATTGTTCAAGTGATTTTTGAAACCGGTACGGATATCAATGACGCAGCCGTTAATGTTCAGAACCGAATTACGGATATTATGGGTGAACTCCCTCCAGAAGTCATTCAGCGTGGAGTGCTTATTGGCAAGGAAACCAACGCCATTTTGATGTACATCAATATCTTTAGTGATGACCCTGAGATGACGGAAAAATTTATCCATAACTTTGCTGATTTGAATGTTCTTACCGAGCTAAAACGTGTAAAAGGTGTAGGGTATGCCAATATTTTAGGAGCCAAAGAATATGCCATGCGCATTTGGCTTAAACCAGATAGAATGCTGGCATATAATTTAACAACTGATGAAGTTATTGAGGCCTTACAAGAACATAATTTGGAAGCCTCTCCAGGAAAAGTTGGCGAAAACTCTGATAAAACAGACAATTCGGATTTACAATATATTCTCAGTTATACTGGAAGATTTAACACCGAAGAACAGTATGCCAATATCCCAATTAGAGCCAATGAAGAAGGCAAGATATTGCGAATCAAAGATGTGGCTGAAATTGAATTTGGCACCGAGTATTTTGATGTCGAAGCTAAGTTCAATGGCAAACCTGCCGCTTCAATTATCCTTAAACAATTGCCTGGAACCAACGCCCGAGAAGTTATAGAGAATGTTAAACAACGCATGGAAGAACTCAAAGAAACCATGTTTCTTGAAGGTATGGATTATGAGGTGAGCTATGACACTTCTCGATTTATGGACGCTTCTATCAAGGAAGTGATAAAAACCTTCATTGAAGCCTTGCTTTTGGTAACCTTAGTCGTTTTTGTATTTCTACAAAATTGGAGAGCCACCCTCATTCCAGCTCTTGCCGTTCCGGTTTCTATTATAGGAACTTTCTTCTTTATGCAATTCTTTGGCTTTTCACTCAATTTAATTACCCTATTTGCCTTGGTGATTGTGATTGGTATTGTCGTTGATGATTCGATTGTTGTAGTAGAAGCTGTACATGCTAAAATGGAACACTACGGACTAAATGCCAAACAGGCTACCCAAGCGGCTATGAAAGAAATTAGCGGTGCCATTATTGCCATAACTTTGGTAATGTCGGCTGTGTTTGTTCCTGTTGCTTTTATGAGCGGCCCTTCTGGAATTTTCTTTCGCCAGTTCTCACTTACCATGGCCATTGCCATTGTGCTTTCAGGAATCGTTGCCCTTACCTTAGCGCCAGCCCTTTGTTCCTTGTTGCTCAAACACCCTGAATTGGATAACCACAGTTTCTTTGGAAAATTTTTTTCAAAATTTAATGGGATTTATGAAAACTTGGAAAGCAAATACCAAAACATTCTCAATCGTATCATCAACAGAAGGGTAATAACTTGGGGAATCTTAATTGCTTTTGTAATTGGTTCGGGAATTTTTGGAAAAGTATTGCGCAGCGGGTTTATCCCTAATGAAGACCAAGGAATGTTTTACATCAACGTACTGACTCCTCCGGGTTCTACCTTAGAACGTACCAAAGAAGTGGTTGCTGAAATTGAAAAAGAAATCCGAGATGCAAAAGAGATAGAAAGTATTTCTTCCTTGGCGGGAACCAATATCCTTTCTGATGGAACCGGTGCCACTTACGGCAGCTTTTTGATTAACCTTAAATCTTGGAGCGAACGCAAAGCTTCTGTAACAGATATTATCGAAAAACTTAAGGAAAGAACAGCACATATTAAAGGCGCTGAAATTGAATTTTTTCCTCCTCCTGCCGTACCGGGTTATGGAAATGCTAGTGGTTTTGAAGTGAAATTATTGGACAAAACAGGAAATAACGACCTAAAGGCAATGGAGGCCGTTACCCAACAGTTTGTTGAAGATTTGAACAATCGTCCTGAAATAGGCAATTGTTTTACTCTTTTCAACGCCAACATACCGCATTATACATTACATGTGGATTATGATAAAGCTGCTCAAAAAGGTGTTACGGTAAACAATGCCATGAATACACTTTCTACCTTAGTTGGTAGTGAATACGCTTCCAACTTTATCAAATTTGGAAGAACCTATAAAGTGATGGTACAAGCCCTTCCGCAATACAGGGAGAAGCCAGAGGATATTTTAAATTATCGTGTAAAAAACGACCGTGGTGAAATGGTACCGCTTTCTACCTTTATTTCCTTAGAAAAATCATTTGGCGTAGATCAAATAAATAGACACAATATGTACTTTGCTGCAGCTCTAAATGGTGAGGAAGCACCAGGCTACAGTAGTGGCGATGCTCTAAAGGCCATACAAGAAGTAGCAAAAGAAAAACTGCCAAGAGGCTTTGACATTGCTTGGGCAGGTATTTCGTATGACGAAGTCAATGCCGGTAACAAAGGCATCCTTATTTTCTTTATTTGTTTGCTTTTTGTTTTTTTGATTCTTTCGGGACAATACGAAAGTTTTTTGCTACCCCTGCCCGTAATTCTGTCACTCCCAACAGGCATGTTTGGAGCGTTCTTCACCCTCAGCATTTTCGGTTTGGAAAATAATATCTACTCGCAAATTGCCATGATCATGCTCATTGGACTTTTAGGTAAAAATGCCATCCTAATTGTGGAGTTTGCCAATCAGAAACGTAGCGAAGGGAAAAGTGCCTTACAGGCCGCCATTGAAGGGGCTAAATTGCGTTTGCGTCCTATTTTGATGACCTCTTTTGCTTTTATGGCTGGTTTATTACCCTTAGTCTTGGCTTCTGGTGCAGGTGCCATAGGTAACAAAACCATAGGTTCGGCAGCACTGGGCGGCATGCTGTTCGGAACCCTTTTTGGTGTAATTATCATCCCCGGACTGTATTTAATTTTTGCCAAAATATCTGAAAAATTCAGTCGAACCGAAAAGTCTCAAAAAACATTCACCGAAACATTAAACCATTAAGTATGAAATCATTAAAATTTACATATATCCTTTTTTTATTTCTACTTATTTTAAGTAGTTGTAAGACACTAAATACCAATGTGGGTATTCCACAACAAAAACTTCCTGAACATTATAACAAAACACTGAGCGATAGTACCAATATAGCCCAACTCAATTGGAAAGCATACTTTGGTGATGAGCATCTCATCCGATTAATAGACACAGCTCTTGCAAACAATTTTGATTTACAAATGGCTTTACAAAGAATAATAACTGTGAAATCGGAATTGTTGAAAGCTAAGGGCAAACAGCTGCCTAATGTAGATTTAAATTCTTGGGCTGGTCGCGAACGTGTTGGAGAATATTCTGTAGATTGGGCCGGTAATGAAGGGGGAACTTTTCTCTCAGGTGACCCATTGAACCCTGCCTATAATGATTATTACTTAGGCTTGACAAGCTCATGGGAAATTGACATCTGGGGAAAACTGAAAAACAGCCGTAAGGCTGCACTTTCTAGATACTTAGCAAGTATTGAAGGCAGTACCTTTGTAAAATCAAACTTAGTTGCCAATGTTGCCACTTTGTATTATGAACTGTTGGCTTTGGACAATGAACTTGAAACGCTTACGCATACCATTGAGAAACAAAAAGAAGCCCTTGAAGTGGTAAATCTTCAAAAAGAAGTAGGAAAAGCAAATGCATTGGCCATCCAGCAATTTCAGGCACAATTGCTCAATTCACAGGCCCGTAAAAATGAAACCTTACAAGCCATTGCCAAAACCGAAAATGCTCTTAATTTTTTATTAGGTCGATACCCACAACCCATTGAGCGCCCCAAAACCCGTTTATTTCAAGATTTCCCTCATGACATTAAAACAGGATTGCCCGTTCAATTGCTCACAAACCGCCCTGATATTCGTCAAGCTGCTTTAGAGGTAGAGGCTACAAAATTTGATTTAAAAACCGTTAAAGCTGCGTTTTTTCCAAGTTTAACTATTGGAGCCAAATTGGGTTATAATGCTTTTAATCCTAAATTTTTGTTTACCTCTCCAGAATCTATCGCTTATTCCATTACCGGAGGATTGACAGCTCCCTTAATCAACCGAAAAGCCCTAAAAGCGGAATTTAATACTGCTAAGGCCAATCAATTGGAAGCTTTGTTCAATTATCAAAAAAGCATTTTGAACGGTTTTATGGAAGTTAGTGACGAAATGATTAATCTAAAACAACTGGAAGAACTCATAAAACTTAAAAAACAAGAAACGAATATATTAGAAGAATCTATTGAGGCTTCAAAATTGTTTTATAAAATGGCAAAAGCTTCCTATTTAGAAGTGCTGACAGCACATCAAAATTATTTACAGAGTAAATTGGAGCTTATCGATGCTCATAAACAAAAACAAATAGCAACAGTGAACTTATACAAAGCCTTAGGTGGAGGTTGGTATTAATTATAACCATATTCCTTGATAAGTAGTGTTTTTAATACTATTTATCAAGGAACTTCACTTTTAATAAAGCGCAAAAACGAATTAAACAAAACCGTTGCCAAGCTTGTAAAATACGCCACAACCGTTGGAAACGAAATGGGGTTTTGAGGTTTTTACTACCTATATCTCAACAAATATTCATACAAAAAACTCGTTAACCACTTCCACATATCGAAAATTATAGATATATTTGAAACATGAATTTAAAACAAGCTACTGAAATAGGAAAATGTTTGTCTAACCACACGCGATTGCAAATTATGGAATGGTTGAAGGAGCCGGAAAAAAACTTCCCGCCCCATAAGACCTTAAAGCATTTTAACGACGGGGTTTGCGTAACCTACATTCAAGAAAAGGCAGGTCTTTCACAATCTACCATTTCTACCTATTTATCCAATATGGAAAAATGTGGTTTGCTCATTTCAACACGACACGGCAAATGGTCCTATCTGAAAAGAAATGAAAAAATCATTCAAGAGTATATCAACTTTATTAGCTAAAAAAATTTAACTCAATATATCGACAATTTGCAATATAACAAACTATGAAGCTACTCTTCGACTTCTTAGGTTGGTCGGGTTCGGGATTAATCATTCTGGCTTATACCCTACCCCTTTTACAAAACAAGCGGTATTTAGACTACGGTAAATATATGAACCTTCTTGGCGGTTTGTTCATTGCATTAAACTGTTATTATTACAACGCCATCCCTCCTTTTGTGACCAATATGGTATTGAGAACATTAAAATAATAAAAGGTGCTGCTTCTTTAGTTTATGACTCAGATGCTATTCCTAGTGTTGTGGATATTGAACCCCATAAATTGCCTCTTGAAAACTCTTTTAATGGTGAAGTAAACCTTTTAGCAGAAAGTAATAATTATTTATTAGGTGTTTCTGTAGGTTTACAAAAACGGAAAGAAAAATGGTTTTACCGTACACGCATAACTTATAGAGATTATGGTGACTATAAAGTACCAACAAATAAAATTAATTATGAAAACTACATTTTTGAACTTCATGATAATGATTTAAGAAATACAGCAGGACGTGAAGCTAATGCTAATTTCAGCATTGGTTACAATTTTAATAATATAACCTCATTTAATAATATAACCTCAGAAACTTTTATCAGCAATGTCTATGCTAAAAATGGCTTTTTTGCTAATGCACATAGTCTAGAAGTTAGAGTCTCTGAGATAGATTACGATGCTTCTAACAGAGATATAGATTTACCATACCATAAAGTAAATCATTTTAAGGTTATCAATAACACATCTATAGATAAACATACATTATTTTTAGATATAGGTTATCAAAATAATAATCGAGAAGAACAATCGATCCAACATCTCATGGTAATATACCCTAACCAAATAATACCAAAGAACTCGAGTTTATTAAAAACACCTATTCTTTAAACATCAAAGACACCTTTCAACCCAATAAAAAGCACACTATTGTGGCTAGTATTAATACCGAATACCAAAATAATAATATTAGTGGTTGGGGATTTTTAATCCCACAGTATAACCAATTTACCATAGGTACTTTTATTTAACCCTTGCTTTAATAGCTATTATCTTGGATATTCTTTTTTAATATTTCTTACTAAATATTCTAAACCATTTACTTTTAATTCATAAACTGTGGTAAGCATATCTCCTAATTTATTTTTAGGAAATCCTTTTCTATGATACCAAACCACATAATACTCAGGAAGGTCTATTAAATAACGGTCTTTATACTTGCCATAGGGCATTTTAGTATGTGCTAGCTTTAAAAGGAATTCTTTATCTGGAATCATAGTTTTTAATAAATCTATTATACTTGAGGTAAAAGCATCTAACTTATGTAAAAGTTAGTAATATTAATTTGATTTATACTTTGAAAACTTTTTTAGCTCATGGCTAATATAGGTTTCCCATTGTGCCTGAGCTTCTTTATTTCTAGAAAAATTGGTTTCTAAATCGTATTTATCCTGTAACTTTTTTAATTCTATATTAATGTTTTTTTGAAGAGTTTTCAACTCTCTTTTAACATGATTTGTTATTTTAAGTTTACTAATCTCATACCTTAACTTTCTGGCATGCAACTCGGTAATATCAAAATGTAACTGCTCATGGCTTAATACATGAAGGTCTGCCCTATCTGGTTTATACCAAGATTGTTCTGGATAAAAATGTGCATGTACTTGAGTAGAAAAATCAGTTACTTCCTTGTTAGTTTGCTTAATGGAAAACCCAAAAGAAACACCAGAAGCTGTAACCGCTACTGCACTATCACGTAAATTAGGTGTGCCTTTAAAATCAGACCAAGTGAGTTTGTAAGACTCTTTCCAAGATAATACGGGTTCATCTTGAATTAGAAAAAAACTACAGAAAACAATAAGAATTCTAATCACAAATTTAAAACGTAAAGCTAATTAGCTTATTGTTTCACTTCTACAATTGTTAAATCTTGATATTTAACTAAATACACCGTGTCATTATAGTAACCTCCAAACATTTTCTTTTTGTAAGCAAATTTGTTTTCTACATATTCTGTAACTGGTGCTTTTTTTACAGACATAAATAAATCATCAGAAGACACTAAGCGCAACACAACATCCATTGTTAAATCAAAACCTTTTACGGCTCTTTTGTTTGGTGTTATATTATATTTACGTTTATAGTTCTTTACAAAAGAATTGGTTTCATCATAACTTTTAGAGGTGGTTGCATAATGAAATTGAAGTTTAGATAGATGCTCATTAGATACCTCATCGCCTTCAAATGCTTTATTAAAATTGGTGGTTATTAAAACAATATCTCGTTGTTCAATTCTTTTTGCTTTATCGTCTTTTTGAATTAAAGATGCCAAAATACTTGTTACGTTTGAGACAAACCCAGAGTTTTTGGTTTCTAAAAACACCATGTTATTACCTGGTTTTAAAACTTTTTCAATATCTTGTCTGTTTACATAATATTTATCTGCTCCTTCTTTATCTTTCTTAGAGTACACTTGCTTTGCAGCAATAAATTCTTGTTTTAAACTGTTTGATATAGCTGTATGTTTTGAATCTGAAATAATTACAATATTACTTGATAACGTATCTGCCTTTACAAAATTTACAACTTTTCTTTTAAGCAAATCATCTGATGCTCTAGATTGAAAAACATTATCATACAATTTTAAGTTTGTACCAATGGGTGATACTACAGGAACATGTGCTGCCTTTAATTTAGAAGCTGCTTTTTCAAAGTTCTTTGATGTTAACGGACCAATAACTGCATCTACTTCTTCTAAATTATTATTATCAATAATATCTGCTACTTCACTTATTTGATTTTTTGTGTCAAAGACATCAACTTTAAGTGAAATACCTAAAGCTTTTAAAGAATCTACAGCCATTAATACCCCTGAATGAAAGTCTAACGACGCATCTAAATAGGGGTCTCTTTTAATACTTTTTTTAATACCTGAAATAGAATCAAAATCTACCTTACTCAATCTAAAAGGCAACATAACAGCAATATGCTTGGTAGTATAATCAGAAATACTATCTACTAAATTAATTTTATGTTCCTTTTCTTCAGAAAGAGCTTCATTAAAAGGTATTTTAAGAATCATACCTGCTTTTAGGCCACTTTCAGCTAAACCAGGGTTTAGTGCTTCTATTTCAGATTGTTCTAAGCCTAGTTTTAATTTTAACCTATAAAAACCTTCTTTTGGTAATACTTTGTAATAACTAAATTCTTCATCTACTACTTTTTCTGCTTCATCTTCTATATTAGGTACTTTAATTTCTTGACCTTCTTTTAAAACCTCTCCCATATCTGGATTTATACTTTCTAATTCAGCTATGGTAATTCCAAACTTATAAGCTATTCGCCATTTTCCTTCTTTAGGTTTAACTATGTAAGTTCTATAAGGTTCTACGGCTTCTGTAACTTCTGTAGTTTTAAAAATAGGTATTTGAAGTTTATCACCCTTTCTTAGTGGGTTTGCATACAAAAACTTATTATGCTTTTTTATATCTGCTTCTTCTACATTGTACTTCTTAGATAAACTATATAAAGTTTCTTTTCTTTTTGTTTTATGGGTTTTAAATCCTTGTAATTCCTTAACTACCGTTGTTTTTATTTCAACTTTAGACTTTGGAATTATTAAAATGGTATTGGGTTTTAACCCCGCTTTTGCCTCTGGATTTAACTTGTAAATATCAAGAGGTGTAACGTAATATTGTTTAGCAATACCTTCAACAGTTTCGCCTTTTTTAACTTTATGTGTGCTGTAATTTTGTGCCTGTACTATGCCAAAACCAAAAAAACATAGAAAACAAAAAATGGAAAAGAATTTAGTCATTTAACGTTGTTATTTATTTTGTTAAAGGTTAAATCTATAAAATTTTACTACATATAGGTTACCTAAATCATATAGTATGCCAAAAAGGGAAAAATTTATAAACTCATGTAAATATATACGAAACTTTGTGAAATTAAGTTGACACTACTATTTATAAATAGCTATAAATACCCTAAGCCCTTTACTTTACTGCTTTTTTATGACACGCTAATTTTTACTTTATCACGCCATTATTCCCATTCGATGGTTGCAGGTGGTTTAGAGCTTATATCATAAACTACTCTATTAACGCCTTTTACTTTATTTATTATATCATTTGATATTTTTTGAAGAAATTCATAAGGCAGGTTTACCCAATCGGCAGTCATTCCATCGGTACTTTCTACAGCTCTTAAAGCCACACACTTTTCGTAAGTACGCTCATCACCCATAACACCAACGCTATTTACTGGCAACAACATAGCACCTGCTTGCCATACTTTATCATAAAGTCCCCATTCTTTTAAACCACTAATAAAAATATGGTCTACCTCTTGCAGAATGCGCACTTTTTCGGCAGTAATATCTCCTAGAATTCTAATTCCTAATCCAGGACCAGGAAATGGATGACGTCCCAAAAGCTCGGGGTTAATTCCTAAAGACTTACCTACTCTACGCACTTCATCTTTAAAAATGGCGCGTAATGGTTCTACTATTTTAAGTTTCATAAAGTCTGGTAATCCACCAACATTATGATGACTTTTTATAGTTGCTGAAGGTCCTCCTGTAGCAGATACACTTTCAATAACATCGGGATAAATAGTACCTTGAGCTAAAAAGGTAACATCTTCAATTTTATGAGCTTCATCATCAAAAACTTCAATAAACGCATTACCAATAGCTTTACGTTTTTGCTCTGGGTCTTCAATACCTTTTAGGGCATTTAAAAAACGTGCTGATGCATCAACCCCTTTTACGTTAAGCCCCATGCCTTCATATTGATTTAGTACATTTTCAAATTCATTTTTGCGCAATAAACCATTATTAACAAAAATGCAGTACAAGTTTTTGCCTATAGCTTTGTTTAACAATACTGCCGCTACCGTAGAATCTACTCCACCTGAAAGACCTAAAACTACTTTTTCATTACCTACTTTTTCTTCAATGGCTTCTACAGTTTCTTCTATAAAAGAGTCTGGTGTCCAATCTTGGTGTAAGCCAGCAATACTTACTAAAAAATTCTCTAATAGTTGTTTTCCATCGGTAGAATGGTATACTTCAGGATGAAATTGAATGGCATACGTTTCTTCGCCTTCAATTCTATAAGCTGCATTTTTAACGTCATGCGTACTAGCTATTAAAACGCCATTAGTAGGCAATTGTTTAATAGTATCTGAATGACTCATCCAAACTTGACTACCAGTATGAATATGTGCAAAAAATGGCTCATTACTTTTTATGAACGATAAATTAGCCCTCCCATACTCTCTTGTGTTTGAAGGTGCCACTTCTCCACCAGAAAAATGTGCCAAATATTGTGCTCCGTAACAAACGGCTAATACTGGTTTTTTACCGCGAATTTCTGAAAGATCTGGATGCAATGCATCTTCCCCTCTAACAGAATTTGGGCTACCAGAAAGTATAACCGCTTTATACTCTTGTAGGTTGTTTGGAATTTTATTAAATGGATGTATTTCGGAATAAATGTTGAGTTCCCTAACTCTACGAGCAATAAGTTGTGTGTATTGCGATCCGAAGTCTAAAATTAGTACCTTGTCATGTTGCATGCGCAAAAGTAATAATTGATTTTATAATGAGAAATTACGAGTACGTATTTTTTTAACAAGTTTTAAACCATAGAATCTAAAATAGCTTCAATATCATCTTCTGTGGTGTCTGGATTAATAAAACAGAAGCGTGATACGGTTTCAAAACCATCGGGTTTTCGCCATTTTGTAGGAGTTACTAAAGCAAATCCTTTTCTGTGATTCTCATAAGTCCAATGTTTATAATCATCTGCATTCCATCCTTTTCTTCTATATAAAACACAAGATAAACTTGGGTCTCTTACCAATTCAACATGTGGTTTTTCTGCTATCATTTTACCCGCTATTTGTGCTAATTCTAATCCACGCTCTACGGCTTCTTTATATTTCTCTGTGCCATGCATAGCTAAAGAAAACCATAAAGGTAAACCTCTTACACGCCTTGTTAGTTGAATTTGATAATCTGACGGATTAAACCCATTGGCACCTTCGTCTTTAAATATTTCTAAATAAGATCCCTCTTGTGCATGTGCTCTTTTAGCTAATTCTGGATCTTTATAAATTACGGCTCCGCAATCATACGGAGAAAACATCCATTTATGAGGATCTATTGTAATGCTATCAGCTCTTTCAATGCCTTTAAACAAATGCCTTACAGAGTCTGCTACTAAAGCGCCTCCACCGTAAGCAGCATCTACATGAAACCATAAATTTTCTTTTTCGCAAACCGAAGCTATTCCATCTAAATCATCAATAATACCTGCATTTGTTGTGCCTCCTGTTGCTACTACCGCAAACAAACGTTTACGCTGCTGTTCTGTTAAATTATTTATGCAATTTTTTAAGGCTTCACCATGTAAAACATCTTCAGTATCTACTAACAAAATATCAACATCGGCAACTTTAGCCATTGCTTTTATTGATGAGTGCGCCCCAATAGAGGTTATAATTAATCCTTTTTCTGATTTAAAAGCCTCATTTTCTCTCCAGTATTCTCGTGCTGTAACAATAGCCGATAGGTTTGCTGCAGTACCTCCGCTTGTAAAAACACCAAAAGCGCCTTGGGGTAATCCTGTTAATGACACTATCCAACTCATTGCTTCATTTTCGCAAAAAATACCACCAGCCCCTTCCATCCAATAAGCTCCGTGAATACTTGAAGCCGATGTTACCAAATCAAACATAATAGCAGCTCTAGTTGGTGCTGCAGATACAAAAGCTAAATGCCTTGGGTGATCTATGGGTACAGTGGCTTTTGATAAGTGTTTTTTCCATAACTTAAAAGCATACTCACCTCCTATTCCTTCTGGTGTAATGGTTTCTCCTACTAGTTCCTTTAATTCTTCTTCTTTTTTAGGTTTACCTATTGCTCTTTTGGTAGCTGAAACCCTATCTATGGTATATTTCATTACATCCATAGTCATTTCAACTAAATCTATATCAATCTTATGCATTAGTTACATTTTTAATATTAGAAACTCACTTTGAAGTGGTTTTAAATTTTCTATAAGTTTAGGGATTAAATT
This sequence comes from Seonamhaeicola sp. S2-3, assembly GCF_001971785.1. Taxonomy (NCBI): domain Bacteria; kingdom Pseudomonadati; phylum Bacteroidota; class Flavobacteriia; order Flavobacteriales; family Flavobacteriaceae; genus Seonamhaeicola; species Seonamhaeicola sp. S2-3. The sequence goes on from NZ_CP019389.1 coordinate 77,527, forward strand.
TTCACCAAACTCTAAATAAAACTCAGAAAAATTGGTATTACGCTCTTGCAAACTTCCGTTTGGAAACAATTGGTTTTGAAGTTCTGTCATTCGAAAAACTTGATCTGACAGCACCTTTTTTTGAGCCTTTAACAATCGTTTTTCTAATTTATCTAAGCCTTTTAATTGTTTTACTTCTTGTGCTTTTACAGCTCCTAAAAAGGATTTATCGGTTTGTTTTGCTAAAGAAAATAATGTTTCAAACTGTTTTTTTAAATGCTGTTTTTGTTCAGAAAAATCTATTTCAATATTAGATATTTCTCTCACTTTTTTATTAATAAAGGTGTCTCTTTTTAAAAAGATATCTTCTTTAGAAACACCTAGGTTTTTTAGTTTTTTAAATTGATTTTCGGTTTGAATTAACACTGAATTACGGAGTAACAATATTGGAAAAGTTACATTAAATTTACCAAACATTTGTTTTAGCTGAAACCAATAAGCCAACTCACCGCCGCCACCAATATAACAGAGATTAGGTAAAATTACCTCTTGGTATAGCGGACGCATAATAACATTGGGTGAAAACCGTTCTGGGAACTCTGCTAGTTCTTTTTGAATTTCACTTTTACTCCAAGAAATATTGGTATTTAAAACACTATAAACACCATCTTCAAAAACAATACGTTCACGTAAATTATCTGTAATATAAAACAGATTAATCTCTCTTGGGTTTACTTGAATATTATAATTTTTCGAGAGCTCTTTACTAGTTTCTGAAACCGCTTTAAAAGACGTATTATTAAGCAATTCGTCTTCAATATAAGGAATGAACAAACGCTTTAATTCTTTGTTATTAGCATCAATAATAACTAAACCATAGGCTTTAAAAAGTTCATTAGCTAAATATCTAGTAGCACTTGCAAGGTTGTTATGTTGCAAGTATGCGGTTTTAAATAGTTCTTTTAAATATTCTGCATTATTGCTATGGCCAAATTCACCTTTTAAAACTTCTAAAACATCTTCTAATCCTTTAGTTGACAATTCGCCTACAGCTCCATAAGATTCTCTATTCCATTGAATTTTTTTTCCTTTAAAATTAAAGTAGTTTATTTCATCAAAATCGTGATCTTCTGTAGCCATCCAATAAACGGGCACAAAATTAAACTCTGGATATTGTTTTTTTAATTCTTTGGTAAGATTAATTGTTGATACTATTTTGTATAGGAAATAAAGCGGTCCCGTAAACAAATTAAGCTGATGCCCTGTGGTAATTGTAAAAGTTTTATCGCTTTTTAAAGCTTCAATATTCTGTAAAGTTAAATCTGAAGTGTTAAGGTTTTTATATTGCTCTTTTAAAACTTTTACTAAAACGTTTCTATTAGAATTTGAAACTAAAGCAGACTGTTGTTTTTCCTTTATTTGTACTTGAAAATTATCTACTTCTGGAAATCTATTATAAAACGGTTTTAAATCTGGGTTTCCATCTATATAATTGCAAATTAATGATGAAAAATAGCCTGTTTGTTTAAATGAAATAGTGTCTGATGACATACTGTGCTATTAAATTTTGGTGTAAATATACAGCTATTACATTTTGAATTTCTAAAAAATAAGTTAAGAGTTTTTTGAGTATATGAACACGCTTTTCTTAATAAAACTCTAAAGGTACTTTTATTAAAAAAATTAAATGGAGTAAATTTTTACTAAAGCCTTCTTAGTAAACTAGTTATTTGAAATATTACATAGTTTGTTTTAAATAAGTTTAAACTATATATTACTACAAACAAAACAAACAACATCTTGAATATCAATTATTTATAAGCCTAACTTTTAGCTACACTATTACAATATCTGAAATTTTTTATGTGTTAAAATGGAAATTAAATAGCTTTTTTAGTTAAAATAAAGCCGTTTGCCCATCATCTGTACCTTCTTTATCATCATTTGGGTCTTCTGATGATACTTCTTTTTCATCTACAACTTCTAAATCATCAGCATGTACTTCATCTGGAGCTTCATAAGGTAAAGGATCTAATAAATTAATTTGATTCACCTTATCTTTAGTTAATTGATTACCAATAGCATTTATACCTTTAATGGCTATAAATTCTTCTAAATTAATTTCAAGATTATCTTTTCTGTCTTTACCCCTTTCTTTAGCAAAAACAATTTCTGCCATTGGTTTCCAATCTGTAGAAACAATTTCTAATTGCGAATTAGGAACATCTGGTATAAAACTTTCCTCTTTATTTTCGTTTTCAATTAAAAATCTTTTTACGTAATAGATTTGTTTTTCACCATGAAAATATATTACAGATATAGGTTTTTTGGGGTTCCATTTTTCTAGCACTACCATATCATCATCAAAATGCATAGTAACCTCTGGTGTAACTGTTTTAACTATGCCTTTTTGGTTTATTATTAGTAGCTTATCTTCACCTCTAAACTCACCAATTAATTCACCTCTGCCATCAACATTTAAACGTTGTACGGTTTCATCAAACCAAATTTTTCTGGGCTTTAAGGTAGAAACTCCTTTTTCTTTTAACTCTATACGTTTTACGGTATATTTTGTTACTAAGTTACCTTTTGATGCGCGCCCTTTTATTAAAATATCGGCAAAATCAATATCCCATTTAAGTTTTTTTATACTTCCTGCTTGTCTTAAATGAACTGTAACAACCTCTGCTTCTCCGTTAGGATTAGCTGAAAAATAAAGTATTTGTGAGCCTTTGTTTCCGTTAGTTACATCATACTCTCTATCTCTTGTCATTGCAGTAACTGCAAACCGCTTAATGTATGAAGGACCTTTTTTACCATCTCTATAAATTAAATTATAAATGGTGCGTTTATCTTTCTTTTTAAATACAGCTACATGAATAATGTCTTTACCAATAAAAGTTTTAGCATCAACTTTTGTAACCATCATTTTACCGGCTTTGGTAAAAACAATAATGTCATCTATATCACTACAATCACAAACATACTCGTCTCTTCTTAATGATGTTCCTATAAAACCTTCGGCTCTATTTACATATAGTTTTATGTTTCTAATAACTACTCTTGTGGCATCTACATCATCAAAAGTTCTAATCTCAGTTTTACGCTCTCTTCCTTCTCCATATTCTTTTTTAAGCCTTTTAAAATAAGTTATGGTGTAATCTATAATGTTAGCTAAATGATGTTTTACCTCTGCTATTTGTTCTTCTAAAGCATCAATTTTTTGTTGTGCTTTATCTATATCAAATTTTGAAATTCTTTTAATTCTAATTTCGGTTAAACGCACAATATCGTCTTCTGTTATGGCGCGTTTTAAATGTTTAATATGAGGTTTTAGTCCTTTGTCAATAGCAGTTATTACACCATCCCAAGTTTCTTCTTCTTCAATATCACGATAAATTCTGTTCTCAATAAAAATACGCTCAAGTGAAGCAAAATGCCACTGCTCTTCTAACTCCCCTAGTTTTATTTCTAGCTCTTGTTTTAAAAGCTGAACGGTGTTATCTGTTGAACGGCGCAACATTTCTGAAACCCCTATAAATAGAGGTTTATTGTCTTCTATGACACAGCCTAATGGCGAAATTGAAGATTCACAGCTAGTAAAAGCGTACAATGCATCAATAGTTTTATCTGGCGACAATCCTGATGGTAAATGCACTAAAATTTCAACCTCAGCAGCGGTGTTATCTTCTATTTTTTTAATTTTAATTTTGCCCTTGTCGTTGGCTTTTAAAATAGAATCTATTAAAGATGATGTGGTAGTTCCGTAAGGTATTTCTGTGATTACAAGTGTGTTTTTATCTAATTGAGAAATTTTGGCACGAACACGTACTTTACCACCTCTATTTCCATCATTATAATTTGAGAAATCTGCTATTCCTGCAGTTGGAAAATCTGGAAGTAAAGTAAAACGTTTACCTTGTAAGTGCTTAATTGAAGCATCTATTAACTCTATAAAATTGTGTGGTAATATTTTGGTTGAAAGCCCAACAGCAATCCCCTCGCCACCTTGTGCTAATAGCAACGGAAACTTAACAGGTAAATTAACAGGCTCTTTTCTTCGGCCATCATAACTAGCTTGCCATTCTGTAATTTTAGGGCTATATACTACATCTAGAGCAAATTTAGAGAGGCGCGCCTCTATATACCTAGAGGCCGCGGCGCTATCTCCTGTTAGTATATTTCCCCAGTTACCTTGGGTGTCTATAAGCAAATCTTTCTGGCCAATTTGAACCATGGCATCGGCTATACTTGCATCTCCATGTGGATGATACTGCATAGTATGCCCTACAATGTTTGCTACTTTGTTATAGCGCCCATCGTCAAGATCTTTCATAGAGTGCATTATACGACGCTGTACTGGTTTAAAACCATCTTCAATAGCTGGTACTGCACGCTCTAGTATAACGTATGAGGCGTAATCTAAAAACCAATCTTTATACATACCCGTTACCCGGGTAATTGTTTCTTTTGACTCTTCTGGTTTGTTATTTAAATCTTCGCCTTCCTCAATCATTAATTATTTTAATTTAAATGGGGTTTACCTTTAAGAATTTTTTTAAGCTTCTTAGCGTTTAAAAAATGTAATTCTTCACTACTATTATTTTGGTACAAATATTTGTAACTTCTCTTTTTTTCTTCTTTTTTTTCTTTTGTATATAACATCTTAATTTCATTTTGTCCTGTTAACCAAACAGGTATTAAACATTATTTCTAATGCAAATTTACGTTTAAACTAAGATATTACATCGTATTTTAACTTATTTTTATATCAAATTCTCATTTTAACAAACAAATAATCTTAATTTAACAATTAAAACACCTGTTTACTCAATAATATCCAATTCTACTTTTAAATTGTCTATTATAAACTCTTGTCTTGTTGGTGTGTTTTTTCCCATGTAAAATGACAATAATTCATCTATAGACATATCATCATCAAGCATTACAGGATCTAGACGTATATCTCTTCCTATAAAATGTTTAAATTCATCTGGTGAAATTTCACCTAGCCCTTTAAACCGAGTAATTTCTGGTTTTGGTTTAAGTTTTTCTATAGCATCTATACGCTCTTCTTCAGTATAACAATAAATGGTTTCTTTTTTATTGCGAACTCTAAAGAGTGGTGTTTGCAAAATGTATAAATGCCCTTCTTTTATTATTTCTGGGAAAAATTGTAAAAAAAACGTAATTAATAATAATCTAATATGCATTCCATCTACATCGGCATCGGTTGCAATTACAACATTATTATAACGTAAATCTTCTAAAGATTCTTCAATATTTAAAGCTGCTTGTAACAGGTTAAATTCTTCATTTTCATAAACTATTTTTTTACTTAACCCGTAGCAATTAAGTGGTTTTCCTTTTAAACTGAACACCGCTTGTGTATTAACATCTCGAGACTTTGTAATACTACCAGAAGCCGAATCTCCCTCTGTTATAAAGAGTGTGGTTTCTAAATTCCTTTCGTTTTTGGTGTCTCCGAAATGTATTCTACAATCGCGTAATTTTTTATTATGAAGGCTTGCTTTTTTAGCTCTATCTCTTGCTAGTTTTCTTATTCCTGATAATTCTTTACGTTCACGTTCTGCTTGTAGAATTTTTTTAAGAATTTTTTCTGCAGTATCTGGGTTTTTATGTAAATAGTTATCTAGGTTGGTTTTTACAAAATCGTTTATATAAGTTCTAACCGTAGGGTAATCTCCTCCCATATCTGTAGAGCCAAGTTTTGTTTTGGTTTGGCTCTCAAAAACGGGTTCCATAACCTTAATGGCAATGGCACTTATAATAGATTTTCTTATGTCTGCCGCATCAAAATTTTTACCATAAAACTCACGAATAGTTTTTACAATAGCCTCTCTAAAAGCATTTAAATGAGTCCCTCCTTGAGTGGTATTTTGCCCATTTACAAAAGAATGATATTCCTCACTATATTGTGTTTTACTGTGGGTTATAGCCACTTCAACGTCATCTCCTCTTAAATGTATAATTGGGTATAATAAATCTGTTTCTTTAGTTCTCTCTGTTAATAAATCTTTTAACCCGTTTTCGCTAAAATACTTTTCTCCATTAAAAACTATGGTTAACCCAGGATTGAGGTATACATAGTTTTTAAGCATTTTTACAATATATTCACTTCTGAATTTATAATTTTTGAAAATGCTTTCATCTGGAACAAAAGATACTTTAGTTCCTTTTCTGCGTGTAGTATTATCAAGAAGGTCTTTATTGATTAACTCTCCTTTTTCAAACTCTGCTGAAGCAGATTTACCATCTCTTGTTGATTCTACTCTAAAATAACTTGAGAGTGCATTTACTGCTTTGGTACCTACGCCATTTAATCCTACCGATTTTTTAAAGGCTTTAGAATCGTATTTACCTCCGGTATTCATTTTAGAAACTACATCTACCACTTTTCCTAAAGGAATTCCGCGACCGTAATCTCTAACAATAACTTTGGTTCCTTGAACAGAAATTTCGATAGTTTTTCCTGCCCCCATAACAAACTCATCTATGGAGTTATCAATAACTTCTTTTAGCAAGATATAAATACCATCGTCTGGCGATGAACCATCACCCAACTTACCAATATACATTCCTGGGCGCATACGAATATGTTCTTTCCAGTCTAATGAACGTATATTATCTTCGGTATAATTAGATTGTACTGCCATAAAAAAGAGTGAAATTTAATGATGGAATGCTAATATAAGACAACGTCTTAAAAAATAAAATAGCATTAACACAAAGTAATTAACAATACAACAATAATATTGTTGAGAACGTAGAAAAAAATATTATCTAAACTGTAAATTGGTGAGAGATACCAATTGTTTTTCTGCCTTTGCTTTTAATAAATTATTTCTAGTTTTTATAAACTTGGTCATATATTTTTTAAAGAACATCCAACTTAACAGCTTACCTAAAATTCCATAAGGTAATTCAAAATGAAAGACATTAGTCATTATTGTTTTATTACCTTTCTCTACAAAGTGATGTTCATGCCTGTAAGTTTTAAAAACTCCAAAAACCAGTTCTTCTACAAACAAGTATGGCGTTTTAAATTCTGATATTTTTAAAGTAAGGTGTTGAACAAATCCAAAATGATTAGACTCCCAAGTTATATAATCATTTAAACAAACCAAACCAGCAACCTTACCTGAAATAGCAATTTCTTTTGAATATTTTAAGTTATTTTTTAAAGTGTCTTGATAAAAATCAACATTACGGGCTAAATCAAAACAGTCTTTAATTTTAGCATTAATTTTAGTTTCTATTTTAATAACTGGCATATTTCGGGTTATAAATTACACGTTACACTACGAAGGAAAAAAGTTTAATTCAACTAAACTCCTTTATATTGACACATAACATAACCTAAAAGTCACTTCAAAAAAAAAAAATTGTTATAGCAGATATTATGGGGACAATATCTTTTTAAACATTAAACAAGAAATGCATAATGTCGCCATCTTTAACAACATAATTCTTTCCTTCAACACGCATTTTTCCAGCTTCTTTTACTTTAGTTTCACTTCCATAAGACACGTAATCATCGTAACTAATAACTTCGGCTCTAATGAACCCTTTTTCAAAATCGGTGTGGATAACACCTGCAGCTTGTGGCGCTGTAGCACCAATATCAATAGTCCAAGCGCGTACTTCTTTTACACCTGCGGTAAAGTAGGTTTGCTGATTTAATAGTTTGTAAGCCCCTCTAATTAATTTAGCAGAACCGGGTTCTTCTAACCCAATATCTTCTAAAAACATTTTACGCTCTTCATAATCTTCCAATTCATTTATATCGGCTTCTGTACCTACGGCTAAAACTAAAACTTCGGCGTTTTCATCTTTAACAGCTTCTTTTACTTGTTCTACAAAATCATTACCAGAAACGGCGGCTCCTTCATCTACATTACACACATACATAACAGGTTTATCTGTGATAAATTGTAGGGGTTTAACGTACTCTGCATAATCTTCATCACTAAACTCTAAGGCTCTTACTGATGTTCCGTTTTCTAAACCTTCCTTTATTTTTAATAGTACAGCTTCTTCTGCTTGCGCTTCTTTATTACCTGTTTTGGCAGCTCTTTTTACTTTATCTAACTTTTTTTCGGCAGTTTCAAGATCTTTAAGCTGTAACTCCATATCAATGGTTTCTTTATCTCTTATAGGATCTACACTACCATCTACATGAACAATATTATCATTTTTAAAACAACGCAACACATGCAAAATAGCATCTGTTTCTCTAATATTTGCTAAAAATTGATTTCCTAACCCTTCACCTTTACTAGCTCCTTTTACCAATCCAGCAATATCTACAATTTCTACAGTTGCAGGTAAAACGCGTTCTGGATTTACCAAACTCTCTAATTTTTCTAACCTAGGATCTGGTACGTTTACAACTCCTATATTAGGCTCTATGGTACAAAATGGGAAATTTGCACTTTGAGCTTTGGCATTAGACAAACAATTAAATAAGGTTGATTTACCTACGTTTGGTAATCCTACAATTCCTGCTTTCATTTTTCTTTAGACTTTTTTATTAAAGAGACAATAACCTATTAATTAGGTTTTTTGCGAGTGCAAATGTAGTTATTTAGATGGATTTGATTATTAGATGATTTAATTATTTAGATTGAAAACAAAAAATCCCAAGCTTTAACTTGGGATTTAATAATATTAATATTAGTTATATACTAATCTTCAGGGTGCATAAAACGTTGTTTTGCCAATAATTCTTCCTCGGTTTCTTCATGGTCTTCATCTGGCACACAACAATCTACCGGACAAACCGCAGCACACTGTGGCTCATCATGAAAACCTTTACATTCTGTACATTTATCCGGAACAATGTAGTAAAACTCATCACTTATTGGCTCTTGAGCTTCGTCTGCATCAACTTCTGCACCATTAGTTAACACTACGGTACCTTCTAAACTAGTACCATCTTTATAGCGCCAATCATCGGCGCCTTCGTAAATTGCAGTGTTTGGACATTCAGGTTCACAAGCTCCACAATTTATACATTCGTCTGTTATTATAATTGCCATACCGTTTTTTCTCTTGAGTTTGCTTAAATTTGCAGACGCAAAAATAACGCCAAAACCATTCATAACCAAATTAAGAATGCATTTACAAGAAAGAATTAATGCTTTTATAAAATTAGGAGATTTTTTAGGACAATTTTCTAACAAAGTTATTACTAAACAAAATAATGTTGAATTAAATGATTTATTCTTTGATGGTTTTAAACACCAACTAAGATTAGCCGAAGAACACAACGGTTGGTTTACCACAGAAAACATTGCTTTTGCCTTAAACAACTGGAGTAATGCTTTAACACAAGCAAACCTTACTAAGTGGCTTTCTAAGTATAATTTTAATGAAATATCGCCTAAAAAAGTGGCTATTATTATGGCCGGAAATATTCCGTTAGTTGGGTTTCATGACTTTCTTTCTGTTTTAATTTCCGGACATCATGTTTTGGTTAAACAATCTTCCAATGACAAACAACTACTTCCTTATTTAGCAAAATATTTAGAGTATGTTGAACCAAATTTTAAAGGCCGTATTTCTTTTACAGAAGAAAAGATAGAAAACTTTGATGCCGTAATTGCTACTGGAAGTAATAATACGGCTCGCTATTTTGAGTATTATTTTAAAGACAAACCTTCTATTATTAGAAACAACAGAAACTCGGTAGCTGTATTAACAGGTAACGAAACGGAAGATGATTTAAAAAATCTATCTGAAGACATTTTTAGATACTACGGGCTTGGATGTAGAAACGTTTCTAAACTATTTGTACCTAAAAATTATAATTTTGATAGCTTCTTTAAAGCTATTTACCATTGGCACCCAATTATTGAAGAGACCAAATACGCTAATAATTATGATTATAATAAAGCGGTTTATTTAATGAGTGAGTTTGATATGTTAGAAAACGGTTTCCTTATGATTAAAGAAGATAAAAGCTACGCATCACCTATTGCTACAGTGTTTTATGAGTTTTATGATAATGCAAACAAACTCAAAGAAAAACTAAAATTTGATGAACAACACATTCAATGTATTGCTTCTAATGGATTTACCGAAAATGAAATTGCATTTGGGCAAACACAAAAACCTCAACTTTGGGATTATGCAGATAGTGTCGATTCTGTTGAATTTTTATTATCAATTTAGTAAAAAAATTATTAATTTTTCACTATGATTTATTGAATTAATTACCAACTTTGCATCTTTAAATTTTACCACACAAAATGAAAAAACATAACTTTAGTGCAGGACCAAGTATTTTACCACCAGAAGTCTTATTAAAAGCCTCTCAAGGCGTTGTAGATTTAGACAATAGTGGATTATCTGTCCTAGAAATTTCACACAGAAGTAAAGCTTTTGTAGATATTATGGAGAATGCCAGAGCCCTAGCTCTAGAATTGCTTGGGTTAGAAGGTAAAGGTTACAAAGCATTATTTTTACAAGGAGGAGCTAGCACACAGTTTTTAATGGTTGCGCTTAATCTTTTAGAAAAAAGAGCGGGTTATTTAAATTCTGGTTCTTGGGCTGCAAAAGCTATTAAAGAAGCTAAAATTTATGATGATATTTATGAAGTAGCTTCTTCCAAAGATGCTAACTATAATTATATTCCTAAAGGCTATGAAATCCCTGAAGATTATGATTATTTCCACTGTACATCAAACAACACTATCTATGGAACTCAAATGAAAGAATTTCCTAACTCTCCAATCCCAATGGTTTGTGATATGAGTAGTGATATTTTTTCAAGAACTTTAGATTTTACTCAATTTGATATTATATACGCTGGAGCACAAAAAAACATGGGGCCAGCAGGCACAACTCTAGTAGTTATTAAAGAAGATTGTTTAGGTAAAGTATCTCGTAAAATTCCATCAATGATGGATTATAAAACGCATATTAGTAAAGGAAGTATGTTTAATACTCCTCCTGTATTTGCTGTTTACACTTCAATGCTTAATTTAGAGTGGTTAAAAAACCAAGGAGGCATTGCTGCTATAGAAAAAGAAAACGAAAAAAAGGCGCGTTTAATGTATTCTGAAATAGATTTAAACCCATTATTTAAAGGGTTTGCTACAAAAGAAGATCGCTCTTTAATGAACGCAACCTTTACTTTAGAAAATGAAAACCTTAAAGAAACATTTGATACCATGCTTAAAGAAGCAGGAGTTGTTGGTTTAAATGGCCATAGAAGTGTTGGGGGGTATAGAGCCTCAATGTACAATGCCTTAACACTAGATAGTGTTAAAGTAGTTGTAGAGGTAATGAGTGAATTAGAAAGAAAAGCTTAAACAGTTTATTGTAGGCAAAAGCTTTTTATTTTAGCCTATTAAAAACTTTAAAATAAAATTAACTTTTAGTTAAAAACAGAAAGTTTATAAACTTTTAACTTTTAACTTAAAAATTTTAACTTAAAAAAATGAAAGTATTAGCAAACGACGGTATTTCACAAAGCGGAATTGATGCCTTAGAAAAAGCAGGATATCAAGTAAGTACCACAACCGTAGCACAAGAACAATTAATAAACTACATAAACGAGAACGACATTACTGTACTATTAGTACGTAGTGCAACAACAGTTCGTAAAGATTTAATTGATGCTTGTCCAAACTTAAAAATCATTGGTCGTGGTGGTGTTGGTATGGATAATATTGATGTAGAATATGCAAGAGAACAAGGTAAACATGTTATAAATACACCAGCGGCCTCATCTCACTCTGTAGCAGAATTAGTGTTCGGACACCTATATGGTTTAGCTCGTTTTTTACATAATGCTAACCGCGAAATGCCTTTAGAAGGAGATAGCAACTTTAAAGGATTAAAGAAAGCATATGCTAAAGGAATTGAGTTAAAAGGAAAAACTTTAGGTGTTTTAGGTTTTGGTCGTATTGGTCAAGCTACAGCAAAAGTTGCTTTAGGCGCAGGTATGAAAGTAATTGCTTTTGATCCGTTTATCGATAAAGTTAATCTTGAATTAGATTTCTTTGATGGCCAAAAAGTAAATTTTGATATTGAAACTATTTCTAAAGAAGACGTTTTAAAACAAGCCGATTTTATTACATTACATGTACCTGCACAAAAAGATTACGTTATTGATGAAGCAGAATTTAACATGATGAAAGACGGCGTTATTTTAGTTAATGCTGCGCGTGGTGGTGTTGTAAATGAAGTTGCATTAGTTAAAGCTATTGAAAGCGGAAAAGTAGCTAGAGCCGCTTTAGATGTTTTTGAAAAAGAGCCAAAACCAGAAATTCAATTACTTATGAATCCTGCTCTATCTCTAACGCCTCATACTGGTGCTGCAACCAATGAAGCTCAAGATAGAATTGGAACGGAATTAGCTTCTCAAATTATTAGTATCCTTGGTTAATATTTTTTAATGTGACCTAAACGTTATATTTGAGTCCTAACTATATTAGTTGGGACTTTTTTTGTACCTTCTAAATCCATTTTTTTTCAATTTAAATTAAATAATATTATGTCTGGAATTTTAGATTTATTAAACAGTGACCTAGGGAAAACCATTGTTAGTGGTGTTGCGGGTCAAACCAATCAACCTCAAAACAAAACACAAGACGTCTTAACAATGGCTTTACCTGTGTTAATGCAAGCCATGAAACGTAATGCTTCAACTCCTGAAGGAGCTCAAGGCTTAATGAATGCTTTAAGCAACAAACATGACGGTAGTATATTAGATAACTTAGGCGGTCTTTTTAGTGGTGGCGTTGATAATGATGTACTTGATGATGGTAGTAAAATTCTAGGGCATGTATTAGGTAATAAAGAACAAAATGTTACAAATGCACTGGGCGCTAAATCTGGAATGGACGCTGGCTCTGTAGCTCAAATACTAAAAGTAGCAGCCCCAATATTAATGGGTGTTTTGGGGAAACAATCAAAACAACAAAACATTAGTAATCCAGGTGGAATAGAAAGTTTGCTTGGTGGTTTGTTAAAAGGAAATTCACCGCAACAAGAACAAAGCTTTTTAGAATCTATTTTAGATGCCGATGGTGATGGCAGTGTTGTTGATGATGTTGCTGGTATGGTTTTAGGAGGAGATAAAAAGAAAAGTGGACTTGGTGGTTTATTAGGAGGGCTTTTTGGCGGAAAGTAAAAATTCCTAAATGTATATCGAAAAGCCAAACATTTTAGTTTGGCTTTTTTTTGTTAAAATCATTATAAAACAAGGCTTTACGGAATGATTTTTGTAAATTTAAATACAGCATTGATTATAATTACTCACCATAAATAAGCGTTAACTCATTTATACTTTTATAAATTGAGCTTACAATTTACATTTGAGTTATATATTATTGAACCTTTTAATCATGAGAAATTTAATTTACATAACAATAACCTGTTTATTCCTTGCTTTTGGCTGTAATACTTCAAAACAGCCCGTTTCAAAAAATAATGAACAAAAAGAAAATACTGCAGTTAGTGATACTGTTAAAATAGCTAATGAAGCATTAGAATACGAAATTATTATAATAGACCCTGGTTATGCCTCTTGGTTGGTGTCTAGAGCTAAACCAGAAGGTTTCTACTCGCAACAATTTTTAGAAACAAGAAATAACATTTACGTTATTGAATGGAACCAAAGAGTATTACAACCTAACAAGTTTAACCCTAACCTATATGAATTAAGAATTGATTATGACCCTAATATTGATTATGGATACGAAGTAAATTATAAACTATACAATTACTTCATATATTTTCAAATGAAATACAATCAAAGACTAGGACCGTTTGTTCCTAGAATTTAATTTTAATACTTTTGCAACTAAATTGCATTTGTGAAAAAATTAAAAGAGCGTTGGGAGATATATAAAAATTACCAACTAATTTTTCCTTTTCTAGGAATAATTGGTTTAGCGTATTCTTCATTCAGGTTATCTTTAGTGTTCTTAAAAGAACAACATATTGCTCTTATCATTGCTCTAAGTGCTATCTTATTTTTTTTGCTACTCAAACTTGTTTTATACATTTTTAAACAACTAGAAAGCAAATGGAATGTTTCATACCGCTGGGAGCTCATTAGTATTTTTCTTGTATTTGCAATTACTGGATCATCATCTGTTTATATAGGAAAACCTATTATTAAATTTATTGGCATTACTAAAGACAACCTGCCTAGTTTTGCTTATTGGACTTTATATATTTTTATTGGGTTTATTTTCTATCAAATATTATTGGTAGCAATAGGCTGGCTTTTTGGGCAATACGGTTTCTTTTGGAATTTTGAAAAAAAAATGTTAGCTAGACTTGGGTTAAAACGCTTTATAGAATAATGCATAAACTTAAACAACATATAGCTTTTAAGTTAGTTGCTCTTTCAATAGTAGCAACATTTCTAGCGCCTTCTATAATTAAATTTGCTCATGTTTTTGAGCATCATAAACATGTTGTTTGTAAAGGTGGTAACTCAACACATATCCATCAAGTAGATTTTGAATGTGAGTTTTTTAAATTTCAACTAAGTACTCATTTCATAATTCCAGATGAATTTAATGAATGGTTAAATGTCTCTCATCAGTACCAAACACCAATTGTTTCTTATAAATTTTTAAATAAATACCAACCACTATCCTTTTCATTACGTGGCCCTCCTGTTTTAGTTTAAAGCTTCACTTCTTTTTTTTAAACTATAAACAAAATTGCAATGAAACATTATTTATTGATTGTGGTGTTATGTTTTTTAAACATTACCCATGCTCAAGACTGCACATATACTTTTTTAGGTGAAATTAAGGATTTTCATGATGGCACACCTTTAGCAGGTGCAACCATTCATATAGAAACACTTAACTCTTATACAACTGCAGATATTAACGGAAAATTCTCTGTTAAAAACTTGTGCAATGGCACTTTAGTATTGGTTATTTCTCATGTTGGTTGCGAAACAAAACGTGTGGAAATAGATATTAACGGCAATACCTACAAAGAAATAAATATGGAACATCATTTAGAAGAATTAAATGAAGTTGTAGTTGCTGCCAACACAAAGTTAGATAACACCGCTATTCAGCAAACTGTTTCTAAAACACAAATTGAAACCTATACCGATAAATCTTTAGGAGATGCATTAAATACTATTAGTGGTGTATCATCATTAAACACGGGGAACTCTATTGTTAAACCTATGATTCATGGATTACATAGCAGTAGGCTTTTAATAGTTAATAATAATGTACGCTTGTTTGACCAAGAATGGGGAGACGAACATGCACCTAATATTGATATTAATACTAGTAATTCATTAGAAGTTATTAAAGGAGCTAATACCCTTAAATATGGTAGTGATGCTATTGGAGGTTTAATACTTATTAAACCTAAAAAATATGCTGCTATAGATAGTTTATTTGGTAGTTCTATGGTGTCATTTAACACAAATGGCTTGGGCGGTAATGTAAATTCTGAAATTATTAAAACCTACAAATCTGGTTATTATGCAAAACTGCAAGCTAGTTATAAACAGTTTGGAGATTTTAAAGCTCCTCACTATTACTTAACCAATACTGGACTTAGAAATCTTAATGCCTCAATGAGCATAGGATATAACAGTTTTGAAAAAGGTTTTAATGCCTATTACAGTATTGTAAATAATGAATTTGCCATTCTAAAATCATCTCATATTGGTAATGTGAACGATTTAGTTACCGCAATAAATAATAAAGAGCCTAGAGTGGTAGAAGATTTCTCGTATAATATAAGTTATCCTAAACAAAGTATTTTGCATCATTTAGGCAAAATTGAAGCTTACAAGCGTTTTAAAAAATTAGGTAAATTATCATTACAGTATGATTTTCAAATTAACAGACGTAAAGAATACGATTTAAGAAGAGGTGATTTAGCAGACACTCCTGTAATAGACCTTAGACTATTTACAACTTCTTTACAACCTAATTTACAAATTGATGTATTTGATAACCTAGAAATAAACACGGGTTTTCTTTTACGGTTTCAACAAAACGATGCTATTTCTGGAACTGGTGTAAGCCCTTTAATTCCTGATTTTGAGAAATATGATGCCGGTATTTATGCCACAGCCAATTATAATCTCAATTTATTTAGCGAAATAAGTGCAGGTCTTAGATACGATTTTTCAAGAATTGAAGCTACAAAATGGTATAATACCACAGATTGGGAAGATACTTATAATTACGATGAATTGTTCCCAGAATTTGAATCTGGAACAACAGATAATTCTGAAACACTAACCTATCCGGAGTTTTCGTTTCATAACTTTTCGGCTAACTTAGGTTATAACAGACACTTTAGTAACGATTTTGAGCTGTTTTTTAATTATGGTTTAGCTTCTAGAATGCCTAATCCATCAGAATTATTTAGTGATGGTTTACACCATAGCGCTGCTAGAATTGAAACTGGTAAATTAACCATTGGTAAAGAAATTGCTAATAAGTTTATGCTTTCATTAGAAAGAAATAATCAAAAATTTGGCTTTACCATAAGTCCGTATTTCAATTATATTAATGATTATGTTCAACTTATTCCTGTAGGTATCACTACAACAGTAAGGGGTGCTTTTCCTGTTTGGGAATACAATCAAGTTAATGCCATAATTTTTGGTGTTGATATTGATATTGACAAGAAAATTAATAACACATTAAATTACCAAGGCAGTATAAGTTTATTACAAGGCGATAATTTAACCAATGATATTCCGCTTATACATATGCCATCAACAAATTTCACAAATAGTATATCTTACTATAACAAAGATTTAAACCAACTATCAATTAGTTTAAATCATAAAACTGTATTACAACAAAACAGATATCCTGATTATAATTTTAACACCTATGATGCTACTATTAACGATTACGTTTATGTTGATATTAGCTCTCCCCCATCTGCCTATTCATTATTTGGTTTTAACAGTACCGCAAGCTTTAAAGCTTTTAAAAAAGGAACATTAAAACTAGAATTTAATATTGAAAATATATTCAATACATCGTATAGAGAATACCTTAATAGGCTTCGATATTTTGCCGATGAATTAGGAAGAAACTTTAACTTAAAAATTAAAATAAATTACTAAAATAAAAGAAAAATGATAACACATTTAAAATTAAAAAACATGAAAACTATAAAATTATTAGCCTTATTTTTCGTATCGAGCTTAGTATTTGTAAGCTGTTCAAGCGATGATGACCATGATGATCATGACCACGAAAAAGAACTTATTACTACAGTAACTTACACATTAACAAATGGTGACGATGTTGTTACTTTAAAGTTCGAAGATTTAGATGGTGAAGGTGGCACAGATGGAACTTATACTGTTTCTGGTAACCTATCTGCAAACACAACTTATACGGGATCTATTGAATTATTAAACGCAACCGAAAATCCTGCTGAAGATATTACAGAAGAAGTTGAAGAAGAAGGTGATGAACACGAATTTTTCTATACCTCAACCATTTCAGACATAACTTTTACAAAAACAGATACAGATGAAGATGGAAATCCAATTGGTATTGAAACAACTTTAACAACTGGTGATGCCGGAACAGGTTCTTTAACCATTATTTTAAAACATGAACCTACAAAACCAAATGATGGTACATCAACTAGTGCCGGTGGTAGTACAGATGTATCGGTAACATTTTCTATTGAAGTAGAGTAATTAGAATATTTTTATTTGTTGTAATACAGAAAAAAAGAGGCTTGATTAAATCAAGCCTCTTTTTTGTTTTTTATGCTTCTATAACTTTTCCTTTTTTGGGCTTAAGCACATAAGAGTATAACCACATTAACGTAAATGTTGGCACCACATCAAGACCAGGCATTGCCTCTTCTATAAAAGATACTGCTCCTGCTATTTTCCCATCTTTTCCTTTATACATTTTAGTCATTACCCAAGCAGAAACGGGTGCCCATACTATATCTGAAAATTCTCCAATTCCCGGAATAATAAAAGATACATATCCCAATGCATCTAAAATTAAACTAAGAAATAATTTTTTGTATTTATTCATTAACTAACTTTTAATAAATTGATAACAAGAAACATACCAAAATATTGTACAATTTCTACTTTCCTATAAG
This sequence comes from Seonamhaeicola sp. S2-3, assembly GCF_001971785.1. Taxonomy (NCBI): domain Bacteria; kingdom Pseudomonadati; phylum Bacteroidota; class Flavobacteriia; order Flavobacteriales; family Flavobacteriaceae; genus Seonamhaeicola; species Seonamhaeicola sp. S2-3. Next base: position 95,632 of record NZ_CP019389.1, read on the forward strand.
TTTTAAAAACTCATTTCTGGTTTCAATTTTTTCAAACTGACCTCTAAACCCTGAGGTTGTAGTTGTAGAGTTTTGTTTTTGTACACCTCGCATCATCATACACATATGAGAAGCTTCAATTACCACAGCTACACCTTGAGGCTGTAATGTATCATTAATACAATCTAAAATTTGTTCTGTTAAGCGTTCTTGCACTTGCAAACGTCTTGCAAAAACATCAACAACTCTTGGTAATTTACTTAAGCCTACAATTTGTCCATTAGGTATATAAGCAATGTGTACCTTACCAAAAAAAGGCAAGATATGATGTTCACAAAGCGAATACAACTCTATATCTTTAACAATAACCATTTCATTATAAGACTCTTTAAACATGGCTGCTTTTAAAATCTCAACCGGATCTTGTTCATATCCTTGAGTTAAAAATTGCATAGCTTTGGCTGCACGTTCGGGGGTTTTTAGCAAACCATCTCGTTGAGTGTCTTCTCCTAAATCTTTAATAATGCTTTTGTAACGCTCTTTTATATGATCTGTTATTTCAACATTGTATTCTTCTAAATTTTTGTACGGCATACTCTTATTATTATAAAATAAAAATAGTTAAAAAATATTAGACTTAATTCTTATAAAAAACCAGTGGGTATAATTTTGCTGATTAACAAGTAATGTAGTATTTTCATAGCTTGAAACACAAGTAATGATTCAAGCAAAAAACATTCATAAATACTACAATAATTTACACGTATTAAAAGGTGTAGATATTAAGGTTGAAAAAGGCGAAGTAGTATCTATTGTTGGAGCTTCTGGAGCTGGTAAAACCACACTTTTACAAATTTTAGGCACTTTAGATAACGCTTCAAAAGATGACCCTTTTGAGTTAAATATTAACAATACAAATTTATCTGTTCTTTCTGATAAAGAATTAGCTAAATTTAGAAATCATCATATAGGTTTCATTTTTCAGTTTCATCAATTATTACCAGAATTTACTGCACTTGAAAATGTTTGTTTACCAGCTTTTATTAAAGGAACTAAAAAAACCAATGCCGAAACTAGAGCTAAAGAATTATTAGATTTTTTAGGCTTATCTCACCGTTACAACCATAAACCTAGTGAGCTATCTGGTGGAGAGCAACAACGTGTAGCGGTAGCAAGAGCTTTAATTAATAAACCCGATTTAATTTTTGCTGATGAGCCTTCTGGTAATTTAGATAGTGAATCTGCTGAAAATCTTCATAATTTATTTTTTAAACTGCGTGATGAATTTGGGCAAACCTTTGTTATTGTTACCCATAATGAAGAACTAGCTAATATGGCAGATAGAAAACTTACAATGGTTGATGGTAAAATAGTAAACAACTAAAGCTTTATAGAAATAAAAAAGGCTTGCTTAATTTATTTTATAGCAAACCTTTATAAAAGTTATTTATTTAGCTAGAGCTAATTTTCAAAAGAAAATGTTTTTCCTAAAATAGTTATTGTAGAAGTGGTATAATTCAACTTAATATCATCTATACTTCCAACACTAACATCTAATATTCCAGATTGTATGCTTCTTGGTAATAACACAAAATGCAAGTCTTCTTCTATAGTTAAAGTATAAGATATACCTTTAGAACTTACTCCTGATTGAGTACCAGCTAGCATATACTCATCATCCCAAATATTAAAGGGGGTATTGGCTCCTGCAATCCATGTTCTTGTAGAGTTTTCGGTGTAACTAATGGTTGCTCCTGTTGTAGCTGTTATTTTTCCATCATTAATAGTAACGCTATACTCTAACTCATCATTTATATTCTTTCCAAAGTTTTTAACCACATGCGTACCTTCAACCTTAAAATCTTCATGATAATAATCTGTAAAAGTACCCGTATGAGTGCTATTTTCTACTCCATACCAATTAGTAGAAACAATGGTAACAATGCCTTTACGGGTAATACCATCTTTACACAGTACACCATCACCATAATCTATAGTAGTTGTTTTAGGAAACGTTGTATAATCTAATGGTTCTATAGTTATAACAGGACCATCTGTACTAATTTTTCCAGATTTTGATTCCATAGAATCTTCTGCCGATAAAAGAGCGTCTCCACTATTATTTCCTATATCCTGAAATACTTTACTTATGGTTACATATTCTGTTAAAGCCTCTACAGCAGCAATTGAATCTGCTGTTTCGTTAAGTTCTTCTTCACAATTCATAAAAAGAATGGCTAAAATTGGGACTATAAATTTTCGCATAACATTTATTTTTATTTTACTAAATAACATTATAAATATGAATTTTAATAAAAACTACCTCAATTTTTTACATTTTAAAGGGTGTTTGTTACTGTTAATCGATGTTTTCACTCGTTTTTAATCTTTCAAAAAATGCTTTTTTAGGTTTTTTGATTTACCTTAATAACGTATTTTTACCTAGTTATTTAACCCGTTATTTAGCATTTCTAAAGTTTGAACTTGATTGAATTAAAAGAATTCCTAGACTCTAAAGTTTTTCAATACAACAACCCTAAGTTTATTGAGACTGACCCTATACAAATACCGCACGCATTTAGCTTAAAAGAAGATATTGAAATTGCCGCTTTTTTGACAGCGACCATAGCTTGGGGTAACCGAAAAATGATTATTAAAAATGCACAACGCATGATGGAATTGCTTGACAACGCACCTCATGACTTTGTAATGAATCATAATAAAACTGATTTAGAAAAACTTTCATCATTTGTACACCGCACATTTAATGGTGATGATTTTATTCAATTTATAACATCATTAAATCATATCTATAAACAATACAATAGTTTAGAATTTGTATTTTTAAAACACGCAGAAAAAGACTCCCTTCAAAAAGCTATTTCAAAATTTAAAGAAATTTTTTTTGAAATTGAACATTTACCTCGTACCGAAAAACATGTTAGCAACCCCTTAAAAAATTCTGCTGCAAAACGTATAAACATGTTTTTACGATGGATGGTAAGACAAGACCAAGCTGGTGTAGATTTTGGTATTTGGAAAAGCATCTCGCCTTCTCAACTATCTTGTCCTTTAGATGTACATTCTGGAAATGTTGCTAGAAAACTAGGAATTCTAACAAGAAAACAAAATGATGCTAAAGCTTTATTAGAGTTAGACACCGCTCTTCGTAAACTAGATAAACAAGACCCTGTAAAATATGATTTTGCCTTGTTTGGACTTGGGGTTTTTGAAGGCTTTTAATGAAAATAAAAACGATTGACAAACAGAGAGTTTATCAATCGTTAAATATATTATAAGTTATAAATAGCTTTTACCCCTTTAACCAAGCTTTTCTTAATGCTTTTTGAGCATCTGTAGCATCAGCTTTTTCAACAATAGCTTTACCTGTTGTATAAGATTTTGTGGTAGTTGTTTTAATAACTACTTCTTCTCCATTTCTATCTAATTTAATCTCTACATCCATACCAGGTTTCCACATAAAAACATCTTGTAAAACTTTATTGGCGTTTTGTAAGGTTAAATCTGTACCATTAATGGTTTTAATAACATCATTAGGCAATGCGCCATTTTCTGCCCAAAAACTATTTTTTAATACTTTATCTGTAAAGAAAATTGTTCCTTTTTCTGGATCTCCACCAACAATAGGAGCTCCATCCATTAAAATGTAATTGGTTTCTACTTTACCTTCGCCTATTTCTAAACCTACTTTTTCTAAAAACTTATTGTAATTAATAGGGATGTCTCCTATAACATGTGTATCAAAGAAATCGGCTAAAGATGGGTAGGTCATAGCTACAATTTCATCTATTAATTTATCATCTTCAAAAGGTTTATTTTTACCGTATTTATTTGATAATTCTTTCATTAAACTTAGAATACCTCTGTTTCCGTTGCTTCCTTCTCTAATTAAAATATCAACACACATACCTATTAAAGCTCCTTTTTGGTATACATTTAAGTATTGATCTTTATAAGGCTCTTTAAGTACATTTTCACTCATAATAGTGAAACTCATAGCATCATTCATTTGAGATGCTCTTTGAATTTTAGTCAATATTTTATTATAAAATGCTGCTTCATCAACCAACCCTTGGTTTACTTGAAATAAGGTTGCAAAATATTCTGTTACACCTTCATACATCCATAAATGTTTTGAAAATGTTGGGTTATTATAATCAAAATAGTGCACATCTTCAGAATGTACACTTAGTGGTGTTACAATATGAAAAAACTCATGAGACACTACATCTATCATACTTTCAGCTAGTGCTTCTTCTGAAATATCTTCTGGCATAACAACTACCGTTGATGTATGATGTTCTAAAGCACCAAAGCCTTTAGGAGAATCTTCTTTTTGTTCTGATAAATACACGTAAATATCATAACGCGGTGTAGAATTAATATCGCCCAAATATGTTTTTTGGGCTTTCATCATTTTATAAATGGTTTCTTTTAATGATTTTGCAGAGTGTAGTTTATTTGGAGAATACACACTTAAAACAATTTTAATATCACCTACTTGAAACTCTTCAACATCTAAATTACCATACATCATTGGGTTATCGGTAATATCAAAGTAGCGAGTAGCAAAATATGTTGTTGTTACATTTTCACCATCTTCACTGGTAGTAGAATTTACCTTTTGTAATGCCGATGTTCTTACAAAATCTGCTGGTGCTGTTACATTTACTTTATACTGATTGTTTTTTAAAGAATCAAAATATCCTATAAATCCATGTAAATTCAGCACAAAATTCTCGGGTTCTATATTAGTTCCTGCAGGAGAAAATGGTACTTTTTTGCCTATACCTCCTTCGGTTTCTTCATCATAAGTATCATTAACAAAGTAAGTGATTTTATCTAATGCTTTAGCATCTGTAATAGACCAAGAATTATCGTCTAACTTGGTAACAGGTATTTCTTCCCCTTTGTAATTGTAGGCTTTAACATTTTCAACATACTTACCAAAGTTACTAACCGCATAAGTGCCTGGTATTACTTTTGGTAATCTATAAGTAACGGTTTCTTGTGTAAACCTACCTGGATTAATGGTTACCGGCGCTTTATCATTTTGAACATTTGATAAATCAATAGTAGTTTCAATAGGTGAATTTATTGCTAAATCATTGGCAGCCTGTTTAGTTGTACTACAACTTGCCATTAAAATAACTGCAAAAATTGCAGCAAAAAATCTTTTATTCATTACATTGAGTTTATAGTTTTTTAAATGACGTGCAAAATACCATTATGTTACATTTTCAAGTCTTAAGGTTTTGTTAAAAGATAGTATATTCGCCCTATGCAAACACCATTAGTAAGTATTATAACACCCTTTAAAAATACAGAAGTTTATTTAAATGAATGCTTAAATTCTATTTTAAATCAAACATATACTAATTGGGAATTATTAATTATTGATGACCACTCAACAGATAATAGTTTTCAATTAGTAAAAGAATTTGCTTCAAAAGATACGCGTATTAAACTATTTAAAAACAATGGTAAAGGTATTATTGCTGCACTAAAATTAGCTTTTAAAAATAGCTCTGGCCAATTGATAACAAGAATGGATAGTGATGATATTATGCTACCCAACAAATTAGAGGTTCTAGCCAATAATTTAATACAATATGGAAAAAAACATGTTGCTGTAGGTTTAGTAGAATATTTTAGTAAACATGGTGTTGGCGAAGGTTATAAAACTTATGAAACTTGGCTTAACAACTTAACAAAAACAGGTAGCAATTACAATGAAATTTATAAAGAGTGTGTAATTCCGTCTCCTTCTTGGATGATTTACAGAGAAGATTTAATAGCTTGTGATGCTTTTAATCCAGATATCTATCCAGAGGACTACGATTTAACATTTAGGTTTTACAAGCACCAATTTAAATGTATTCCTTGTAATACCATAATTCATAAATGGCGCGATTACAGTACCAGAACATCACGCACACATATACATTATGCTCAAAATCATTTCACAGCTTTAAAAGTACATCACTATTTAGATATTGATTATAACAAAGCTAAAACACCAGTAATTTGGGGCGCAGGAACCAAAGGCAAACTAATGGCAAAATTATTTTTAGAACGAAACATTCCTTTTGAATGGATATGTGATAACCCCAATAAAATTGGAAGAGATATTTACGGTAAAAAACTTTTAAATTTTAATGCTCTAAAAAACATTAAAAACCCTCAAAGCCTTGTAACTGTGGCTAATAAAGAAGCCCAAAAAGACATTAAAAAATACTTAACAAGTTTAAATTTAAAACCTATAAAAGATTATATATTCTTTTGTTGAAAAAAATATGTAGTTTTGATAAATCTAAATAGGAATGCAGTTTAAAAACCCCGAACTTCTTTACGCTTTATTTTTACTATTAGTTCCTATTATTATTCATTTATTTCAATTAAGACGCTTTAAAAAAGAAGCATTTACCAATGTTGCTTTTTTAAAAGAAATAAAACAAAATTCCAGAAAAAGTTCTCAGATAAAAAAATGGCTAATTCTATGTACTAGGTTATTACTTTTATCGGCTATAATTTTGGCTTTTGCACAACCTTTTAGCTCTAAAAGCAACACTTTTAAAGTTGAAAAAGAAACCGTTATTTATATTGATAACTCTTTTAGTATGCAGGCTAAAGGAAGTCAAGGCGGATTACTAAAACGAGCTATACAAGATGTAATTAGTAATGCTCCTGAGAATGATAACATATCTGTTATAACAAACAATAGTACGTTTAAAAACACCACTATTAAAGCCATAAAGAATGATTTACTTCGGCTAGATTATACTCCTAATCAATTAAGTTTAGAATCTGCTTTCTTAAAATGCAAAACACTTTTTAGTAATAAAAAAGGGACTCTAAAAAACATGGTGTTTATTTCTGATTTTCAACAAAGAGCAGCTAATTTTAATCCGCAACTAGACTCTCTTACCAATCTAAGATTAGTAAAATTAGAGCCCATAAACACTAACAATGTTTCTATTGATACAGCTTTTGTTTCTCAAACCACACCTGCCAACCATGAGTTAAAAGTTGTATTAAAAAATAGTGGTACCCCCATTGAAAATATGCCCATATCATTATTTAATGAAGACACATTAATTGCAAAAACATCAGTAGAGATAACTAAAGAAGCAGAAACCACTTTTACAATTCCTACCAACAACATTATTAACGGAAAAATAATTATTGATGATACTGGCTTACAGTTTGATAATAGCTTGTTTTTTAATATAAATAACAAATCTAAAATTAACGTTTTAGCTGTTAATAACGGTGATGATACTTTTCTTAAAAAGATTTTTACAGCCGATGAGTTTAATCTAGTTTCTACGTCTAACAATGCTTTAAACTACAATATTATAGACCAACAACATTTAATTATTTTAAATGAACTTAAAACCATATCAAATGCAATGGTTTCGGCATTAAAACATTTTACATTACATGGTGGGTCTGTAATAGTTATTCCTTCTAAAACCATCAATTTACAATCATACAATTTACTTTTAGCAAACTATAATTCAAGTTTTAGCAATCAAATTTTAACAGAGAAAAGAATTACCACAATTAACTATGCACACCCTTTATATAAAAAAGGTGTTTTTGAAAAACAAGTGAACAATTTTCAATATCCAAAAGTGCTTAGTTTTTATGAAACAACTTCAAATAATTTCACCTCTGTTTTAAGTTATGAAGATGATAAACCTTTTCTTTTTCAAAACAAAAATGTATTTGTTTTTACTTCGGCCTTAAATACTAATAATTCTAATTTCAAAAATTCGCCTTTAATAGTACCTACACTTTATAATATTGCCAAACAAAGCTTTAAAACACCAGAGCTATACTATACCATTGGAAACAATAATGAATTTGAAGTAGAAACGCAATTACAACAAGATGATATTTTATCGCTTGTAAATAATGGTACTAGCATTATACCAAGACAAAAATACTTTAACAACAAAGTAATTATTAACACCTCTGAAACGCCTAATATTGCTAACATTTACGCTATTAAAAACAAAAACAAAACCATTAAAAATGTTAGCTATAATTACAACCGTAATGAGAGTAACTTAATATACCAAGACCTTTCAAATTTAGAAAATGTAACATTGAGTAATTCAATAGCCAATGTTTTTAATACCATAAAAAGTGATGCAAAAGTTAATGTTCTGTGGAAATGGTTTGTTATTTTTGCACTAGTATTATTAGTTATTGAAATGCTCATCTTAAAATACTTTAAATGAACATACTTATAAAATCTGCCACCATAATAGATTCAAAAAGTGAGTTTCACAATTTAACTCAAGATATTTTAATTGAAAACGGCACGATTTTAAAAATTGCAAAAAACATTAAAAACACTAACAACTACCAAGAAATAAAGTTAGAAAACTTACATATTTCTCAAGGTTGGTTTGATAGTAGTGTTTGTTTTGGAGAACCTGGTTTTGAAGAACGCGAAACCATTGAAAACGGACTAAAAACTGCTGCAGCATCAGGGTTTACCACCATTGCTTTAAACCCTAATACGCATCCAGTTTTAGACACTAATTCTGATATTACATTTGTTACTGCAAAAGCAAATAATAATGCAGTAACGGTATTACCAATTGGCGCCTTAACCATAGGTAGTAACGGTGTTGATTTAGCCGAAATTTACGATATGACTAATGCTGGGGCTGTAGCTTTTTATGATTACAAAAAGCCTATTAGTAACCCTAACCTAATGAAAATTGCGCTTCAATATGCCTCTAATTTTAACGGATTGGTATGCTCATTTCCACAAGAAAATAAAATTTCTGGTTTAGGTGTTATGAACGAAAATATAACTAGTACCAAATTAGGTTTAAAAGGAATACCGGCTTTAGCCGAAGAATTACAAGTTGCCAGAGATTTATTCTTGCTAGAATACACTGGTGGTAAACTGCATATTCCAACCATTTCAACCGCTAAATCTGTGGCATTAATCAGAGAAGCCAAAAAGAAAAAATTAGACATTACCTGTAGCGTTGCAATTCATAATTTGTGTTTTACAGATGATGTTTTAACAACTTTTGATTCAAATTATAAAGTACTACCTCCATTAAGAACTCAAACCGATATTGACGCTTTAATTGAAGGGGTTAAAGATGGTACTATAGATATGGTAACTAGTGACCATACCCCTATTGACATTGAAGAAAAGAAAGTAGAGTTTGATCATGCTAATTACGGAACCATAGGTTTAGAAAGTGCATTTGGAGCATTACAAACCATTTTCACCACTAAAAAAACTATAGATTTACTTACTAAAGGTAAACAACGTTTTGGTGTAAATTATTCACCTATAAATATTGGAGAAAAAGCCAACATAACACTTTTTAATCCAAATTCTAAATACACTTTTAATAAAAATCATATTTTATCCAAATCAAAAAATAGCATTTTCCAAGGAGCTAGTTTAAAAGGAAATGTTTACGGTATTATTTCAAACAATAAAGTGTCTTTAAATAATTAATACATGACTCAACAAGATATTAAAGAAGGTAAAGGATTAGCCATAGTAAGTTATTTAGCTCTTATAGGTATAATTATTGCTTATTTTTTAAATAATGACAAAAACAATCCGTTCACAGCCTTTCATTTAAGACAATCTATAGGCTTATGGCTTATGTTTCATCTTTTAGGCTTTGTTGTTAGTGGCTTTGATAATTGGGGCGTAACATCAGGATTTTATTTATTTTTTTGTGTTTTGTTTATTTATGGTTTAATAAACGCTATTATGGGTAAAGCTCAAACCGTTCCTATTTTAGGTGAGCTATTCCAAAAATGGTTTTCAAATATAGGACGATAAACAATGAACAACTCACTTTCTTTATTCCATATTACTAGACCTTCTGTTTTAAAAGAAAATGCACCTTTATTAATAATGATGCATGGATATGGTAGCGATGAAAACGATTTATTTTCGTTTGCTAGTGAATTACCTGATGATTTTTTTATTATTTCAGTAAGAGCTCCTTACCCCCTGTCTCCCTATGGAAATGCTTGGTATGCCATTAATTTCGATGCTGAAAAAGGTAAATGGAATGATAAAGAGCAAGCCGAAGCATCAAGAGATTTAATTGCTAAATTTATAGATGAAGCTACAGAAAACTATCCGGTAAATAAAAATAACGTAACACTTTTAGGTTTTAGTCAAGGTAGTATTTTAAGTTACGGAGTGGCCTTAAATTATCCTGAAAAAATTAAAAATATAGTGGCTTTAAGTGGTTATGTTTATCATGATATTCTTCCAAAAGATTTAGAAAATAGAGATTATTCAAATCTTAATTTTTATTGCTCCCATGGTAGTGTAGATCAAGTAATTCCTGTAGATTGGGCAAGACAAACCCCTACTTTTTTAAAAAGCTTAAATATTAAGCACCAATATTCTGAATTTCCTGTGGGGCATGGTGTAGCTCCTCAAAACTTTTTTGAATTTAAAAACTGGTTGTTAGAACGCATTTAACCTTCTATTCAAATCAATAACATCAACTTAATAAAACTGATTAAAATTATAAACAAAAGACCAACGCTTTCCACGTTGGTCTTTTGTTTATAAATGAATTAAAACTTAAGCGTTTTGTTTCTTAATTAAATTTAATGCTGAACCTTCTTTAAACCACTCTATTTGAGCATCGTTATATGAGTGATTTAATTTAATGATGTCTTTACTTCCATCAGCATGAACTACCTCTAAAGTTAATTGCTTGTCTGGAGCAAATTCGTTTAAATCTAAAAAGTTGAAGGTGTCATCTTCTTGAATTAAATCGTAATCATTTTCATTAGCAAAAGTTAAACCTAACATACCTTGCTTTTTAAGGTTTGTTTCGTGTATACGTGCAAACGACTTAACAATTACTGCTGCAACTCCTAAATGACGAGGTTGCATTGCAGCATGCTCTCTAGATGATCCTTCGCCATAGTTATGATCTCCAACTACAACTGTTTTTATACCTGCTTTTTTGTATTGGCGCTGTACATCTGGCACACCACCATACTCTCCAGTTAACTGATTTTTTACAAAGTTTGTTTGCTTATTAAAAGCGTTTACAGCACCAATTAATGTGTTGTTTGCTATATTATCTAAATGCCCCCTGTAACGTAACCAAGGTCCCGCCATAGAAATATGGTCGGTAGTACATTTACCAAAGGCTTTTATTAATAGTTTGGCTCCTGTAATAGAATCTCCTAGTGGTTCAAATGGTGTTAGTAACTGTAAACGTTCAGAATCTTCTTTAACCACAACATTTACATGACTACCATCTTCTTCTGGAGCCAAGTACCCGTTATCTTTTACTTCAAATCCTTTTGGTGGTAGCTCCCATCCTGTTGGTTCGTCTAACTTTACTTCTTCACCATTTTCATTAATTAAAGTATCAGTTAATGGATTAAAGTCTAAACGACCAGCAATGGCTATAGCCGCCGTTAATTCTGGAGATGCCACAAAAGCATGCGTATTTGGGTTTCCATCAGCACGTTTAGCAAAGTTTCGGTTAAACGAGTGTACAATGCTGTTTTTGGGTGCATTTTTAGGATCGCTGTACCTTGCCCATTGGCCAATACATGGACCACAAGCGTTGGTGAATATTTTAGCACCCAATTTTTCAAATACTTGAAGAATACCATCGCGTTCTGCGGTATAACGTACTTGTTCTGAACCTGGGTTAATACCAAACTCTGCTTTTGTTTTTAAGCCCTTATCTAAGGCTTGTTGAGCAATAGAAGAGGCTCTTGATAAATCCTCGTAAGATGAATTGGTACAAGACCCAATTAACCCCCACTCTACTTTTAATGGCCATCCATTTTCTGTTGCTTTTTTAGTCATATCCTTACCCACTTCAGTAGATAAGTCTGGGGTAAATGGTCCATTTAATAATGGGCCTAATTCTGACAGATTAATTTCTATAACTTGATCAAAATACTGTTCTGGATTTTCATACACCTCAGCATCGGCTGTTAAATAAGGAGCTACTTCATTGGCAGCATCTGCAATATCAGCTCTATCGGTGGCACGTAAATATCTATCCATAGATTCATCGTACCCAAAAGTAGATGTGGTTGCACCTATTTCGGCTCCCATATTACAAATGGTTCCTTTACCAGTACATGACATTGCCGTTGCTCCAGGTCCAAAATATTCTACAATAGCACCTGTTCCTCCTTTTACAGTAAGAATTTCTGCTACTTTTAAAATCACATCTTTTGGCGCCGTCCATCCTGATAGTTTACCTGTTAACTTTACCCCAATTAACTTAGGAAACTTAAGCTCCCAAGCCATACCAGCCATAACATCTACCGCATCGGCACCACCAACACCTATAGCTACCATACCTAAACCACCTGCATTTACGGTATGAGAATCTGTTCCAATCATCATACCTCCAGGAAATGCATAATTTTCTAATACCACTTGGTGAATGATACCTGCTCCTGGTTTCCAGAACCCAATACCATATTTATTAGATACAGATTCTAAGAAATTAAATACCTCGCTACTTACAGAATTGGCATGTCTTAAATCTTTTTCAGCACCATCTTTAGCTTGAATTAAGTGATCACAATGTACCGTTGTTGGTACAGCAACTTTACTTTTACCTGCTTGCATAAATTGCAATAAGGCCATTTGCGCTGTAGCGTCTTGACACGCAATTCTATCGGGAGCAAAATCCACATAATCTTTCCCTCTAGTGAAGGCTTTTGTTGGCGTACCATCCCAAAGGTGATTATATAATATTTTCTCAGATAATGTTAGTGGTTTCCCAACAATGTCTCGGGCGATATCTACGCGATTTTTCATTCTGTCGTAAACGCCTTTTATCATATCAATATCAAATGCCATAAGTGTGTATATTTTAAATTTTTAATAATTCAATTATAGGTTCACTAATATACGAAATTAGAATACCGTTTAAAAAGTAAAAATATAGACTTGTCTTATAACGAGTTAATTTAAATCTATACTTGCCATTTTGAGTCGTCCTAAAATAGGTTGACAGTTTTTATAAATTAAATTAAACCTGAGAATTTAACTTCTCAGGTTTTTTGTTGTGTATAAAGTTAGGTGTTTTCATGTTAAGGCTCAAATGCGGTCTTTTATTGTTATAAGTTTCTATAGATTCTTTGATTAACCGTTCAAGCTCTCTTCCATTATTGCACTTATAAATTAAGAACTCTTGTTTTAAAATTCCATTAATGCGCTCTGCTAATGCGTTTTGGTAGCAATCATAACCATCTGTCATTGATGGTATTACGTTGTTTTCCCTTAAAGCCTTTTGATAGACAAAAGCACAATACTGTAGTCCACGATCAGAATGATGGATAATTTCATTATTTGTATCTCTTTTCTTTATGGCCATATTAAAAGCTTTGACTACATTTTTTGCACTCATATCATCACTTAATTGATATCCAACTATTTTTCTACTATAAGCATCTGTTACCAAAGATAAATAATGTGTTTTTTCTCTGCTTTTTATGTAGGTAATATCACTTACAAACACATGTTCTGGCCTATTAGGTTGGATGTCTTTTAGTAGGTTAGGGTGCTTTTTAAGCCAATGTTTTGAGTTTGTGGTTTTGGTATAGTTTTTCTTTGGTGTTATTAATAAATGTTCTGTTTTTAAATAAGCAAATAAGGCATCTCTCCCTATTTTTATTTGATGTTTATCAAACTCTGGCTTTAGCAAGTAGTAGAGTTTACGTGTACCCAGTCTTGGCATATCTCTACGAATAACAAGTACTAAGGATTTTATCTTTGAGAGTTCTTTGATACGTGCTTCTTTACGTTTTTGAGCTTGATAAACAGCTTGTCTACTTATCCCTAACAATCTACATGAGTGCGCAATGGCTACTTGCTTGTCTTGTTTGATGATTTGGATTGTTGGGATAAAAGCTTTTTTCTAATAGAAGTACCAAATTGTTTGTCTGATACATCTATCATTGTATTGAGCAATAAGTTCTTTAATCGCTCATCTTCTAGTTCTCGTTCTAAACGCTTTATCCTTTGGGCTGGTGTTTCTTTTTCTTTAGGCAAATTATTAAAGTTTGGTTTACTCCAATCTAAAGTACCATATTTTCTTAACCATACCAAAACGGTACTCCTGCCTTGGATACCATAAGCTTTTTGAATCTGTTTGTATGTGTAGTTGCCTTTTTCTACTTCGGACACCAAGGCTAATTTAAAGCCTAAATTGTAATCTCGTTGTGTGCGCTTAAATCGCTTGTGTTCTTTATTTTTCATAATAAGTCGATTTTGTGTCAACTTATTTTAGGACGGGACATTTTGAAGTAAAAAAGCCCAAGTTGAAAAACCCGAGCTTTATATTTATTATGTGTTTATTGTTAAATTACTGCAATACAAGTTCTTTTTGTGATGGCTTAAACTTGGTAAGTACAATGCCTTCTACAGCAGCTTCATATTCTTCCATAGTTGGTGTTCTACCTAATATTGTAGATAATACAACAACTGGTGTAGATGATAATAAAGATTCTCCTTTTTTACCATCGGTATCTTTTACCACACGTCCTTGGAATAAACGTGTTGATGTTGCCATAACCGTATCTCCTGGTTCTGCCTTTTCTTGGTTACCCATACATAGGTTACAACCAGGACGCTCTAAGTACAATTTGTTTTCGTATTTTGTACGTGCTACTGCCTTTGGATTGTTATCATCAAATACAAAACCTGCATATTTTTCTAGTATTTCCCAATCGCCTTCTGCTTTTAATTCGTCTACAATATTATAGGTTGGAGGCGCAACTACTAATGGCGCTTTAAACTCAACTTTGCCTTGTTGTGCTTCAATGTTTTTTAACATTTTAGCTAATATTTGCATATCGCCTTTATGAATCATACACGACCCGATAAATCCTAAATCTACTTGTTTAGTACCACCGTAGTAAGATAACGGACGAATTGTATCGTGGGTATAACGCTTAGATACATCTTCGTTATTTACATCAGGATCGGCAATCATTGGTTCAGCAATTTCATCTAAATCAATAACAACTTCAGCATAATATTTTGCATCAGCATCAGGTTTTAACGCTGGTTTAATACCTGTTTTTAACTCTTCAATTCTCTTATTTGCTTTATCAACTAAACCTTGAAGCATTTGCTTTTCGTTATCCATACCTTTTTTAATCATGATTTGGATACGGTCTCTAGCAATTTCTAAAGATTCAATAAGTGTTTCTTCTTCAGAAATACAGATAGATGCTTTAGCTTTCATCTCAGCAGTCCAATCTGTAAATGTAAAGGCTTGATCTGACGTTAAAGTTCCAATATGTACTTCAATTACACGACCTTGGAATACGTTTTCACCATCAAATTGCTTTAACATTTGTTGTTGTGTAGCATGTACTACATCTCGGAAATCCATGAAGCTTCTCATTTGACCTTTAAAGGTTACTTTAACCGATTCTGGAATAGGCATGGTAGCTTCACCCGTTGCTAAAGCTAAGGCCACAGTTCCTGAATCTGCTCCAAACGCAACACCTTTAGACATACGAGTATGAGAATCTCCACCAATAATGATATCCCAATCATCTACAGTAAGATCATTTAATACTTTATGAATTACATCGGTCATGGCGTGATATTGCCCTTTTGGGTCACGTCCTGTAATTAATCCGAAATCGTTCATAAACTTCATTAATCTTGGAATGTTGGCTTTAGACTTATCATCCCAAACAGAAGCAGTATGACACCCTGACTGATACCCTGCATCTACAATAGGAGAAATAATGGTTGCTGCCATCATTTCTAATTCCTGAGACGTCATTAACCCTGTAGTATCTTGAGAGCCTACAATGTTAACTTCTACACGTACATTAGAACCTGCATGTAATGTTTTACCTGGTGTATTACCAACAGCATTTTTGTTGAAGATTTTTTCAACCGCCGTTAAACCTTGTCCTTCAATAGAAATTTCTTTTGAAGGTGCATAAACTTGAGGGATATCAATTCCTAAAATTTTACAAGCTAATGTTTGTAATTTTTTACCAAATACCACCGCATAAGAACCTCCAGCTCTAATGAACTCCATTTTTTGAGGCGTTAATGCATCAGAAATATCTTTTAACTCTTTATCTCCGTTATATAACTTTTTCTTTTTAGTATTTATGGTAAGTACTGTACCTGTAGCAACAGAGTAAACTTCTTTTAAAATTGGTTCTCCTTCTTCATCAACGATAGTATTACCATTTTCATCTTTTTGTTGTACCCAGTTTTTTAAATCGATACCAATACCACCTGTTACTCCAACAGTAGTTAAGAAAATTGGAGCAATACCGTTTGTACCTGCAATTACTGGTGCAATATTTATAAATGGTACATATGGTGATGATGGAATACCTGTCCAAAGTGCAACATTGTTTACACCAGACATTCTTGAAGATCCTACACCCATAGTACCTTTTTCTGCAATTAGCATAACGCGTTTATCTGGGTGTTGCTCTTTTAATGCTAGTACTTCTTGTTGCATTTTTTTATTATGCTCAAAAATACATTGCCCATGTAATTCTCTATCAGATCTTGAGTGTGCATCGGCTCCAGGCGATAATAAATCGGTGGAAATATCACCTACTCCAGCAATATATGTTACTACTTTTATTTCTTCTTCAACCTCTGGTAATTTTGTAAAGAACTCTGCTTGTGCGTAGCTTTCTAATAATTCTTTTGCAATAGCACTTCCTTCTTTATATGCATTTTCTATACGCTCCATATCTGCTTCGTATAAAAACACTTGTGTTTTTAACACTTTAGCGGCATCGGCTGCAATAGAGGCATCTTCACCTAATGCTAAGTCTAACAGCACCTTAATTGAAGGCCCTCCTTTCATATGTGATAATTGCTCAAAAGCAAATGCGGGTGAAATTTCTGGAACAACAGATTCACCAAGGATAATTTCTTTTAAAAACTTTGCTTTTACACCTGCGGCACTGGTGGTACCTGGCAAGGTGTTGTAAATAAAGAATTTTAGAGAATCTTCTCTATATTTATTGTCTGAATCTTTTATTTGCGAAATAATTTCACTTAATAATTCAGCTCCATCAATTGGCTTAGGGTGTAATCCTTGAGCTTTCCTTTCTTCAATTTCCTTGATGTAATCGGTATAGTTCATAAATTAAATTTTTCAATATCTAAATGAGTATAACAGTAAAATTACAATGAACACAAGTTGCATTTATTTACTATAAAAAGTTATTTTACTATTATAATAAGTTTTAGTTGTTTTTTTATTTCAAAAAGCAGCGCAAAATACGAAATTAATGTAAAGATTTTAAAAATAACGTAAGTATTGCTATCGCTTAATATACGTTTTAATTAATGTGATATTTTTAAATAAAATGATTGTAATATTTTCAAAATATTATAATGAAAAATACAAATGTATTAATAGTTAATCTTAAAAGATTTAAAATAAACTTGTTATTATCTGATTTTCTGAAATACCCTCAGCTTCGGCTTTATAATTTTTTATAATTCTATGGCGTAGAATACTGTAAGCTACGGCTTGTACATCTTCAATATCTGGTGAGAATTTACCATGAATGGCAGCGTGTGTTTTTGCTGCTAAAATTAGATTTTGAGATGCTCTAGGGCCTGCTCCCCAATCTATATATTGTTTTACTAAATCTGCAGCCGACTCACTATTTGGTCTAGTTTTACCAACCATAGACACCGCATATTCAATAACATTGTCTGCCACAGGTATGCGACGAATGACATGCTGATATTTTAGGATTTCCTCGGCAGAGAATAATGCGTTTACTAGTGCTTTTTCATCGTTTGTTGTTGCTTTAACCACCGCAACTTCTTCAGAAAATGTTGGGTAATCTAAATTTATGGCAAACATAAAACGGTCTAACTGCGCTTCTGGTAATGGGTATGTTCCTTCTTGCTCTATAGGATTTTGAGTTGCCAATACAAAGTATGGTAAATTTAGTTTATAGTGATGACCAGCAACGGTAACAGCACGCTCTTGCATTGCTTCTAATAGAGCTGCCTGAGTTTTTGGTGGTGTTCTGTTAATTTCATCGGCAAGAATAATATTAGCAAAAATAGGGCCTTTAACAAATTTAAAGTGACGGTCTTCATCTAAAATTTCGCTTCCTAAAATATCACTTGGCATTAAATCTGGTGTAAACTGTATGCGTTTAAAATCTAGTCCTAATGCCTGGGCTATAGTATTTACCATTAATGTTTTTGCTAACCCTGGAACTCCAATTAGTAAGGAATGACCACCAGAAAAAACAGAAATTAATATTTGATTAACAACATCATCTTGCCCAACAATGACTTTGGCAATTTCTACTTTTAACTGATTATATTTTTTTACAAACTGTTCTATAGCAGCTACATCAGACATATTTTTACTTTTTTAACCAGTTACTTGTGTATTCACAGTCTCTATATTTTCCACTAATTTTTATGTAAGTGTCCATTATTTTTTCTGATTGCCATTTTTCAATAGCTCGTAACTGCTTTTCTTTTAAGGCTAATTCTTTAATTTTAAGGAAATCTCTAGCATAGTCTGCTGTGTGTTCATCAATTCTATCTGTAACCATTAAAATTTTAAATTTCACATTGCCTTTGTTATCTTCATCTTTGAGAACTAAACTTACTTCGCCATCTTTTAAATTTTGAATTTGTGCATACAAACTAGGATCCATTCTTGTAAGTTCAAAATTATAATCCTGGGTTTCTGGGTTTATTAATTGTCCGCCATCATTTTTAGTTTCTTTTTCATCACTAGCTTCTCTAGCTGCTTCTGCAAAAGTTATATCACCATCAACAATTCGTTGTCTCACTTTTTCTAATCTTTCTTTTGCTTCCTGTATTGCCTCTGCCGACACTTTTGGTTTTAATAATATATGGCTTACATCATATTGTTGTCCTCTAATTTTTTGGCAATATACTATATGGTAACCAAAATCTGTTTTAAATGGCTCTGATACTTCACCTTCTTGAAGAGCAAAAGCGGCTTGCCTGAACTCTTTAACCATTCTTGGTTTTTTTCTATCTAATGTGTAAACGTAACCAGACTGTTTTAACCCTGGATCTTCACCATAGAGTACTACCTTAGACCTGAAACTAGCACCATTTTCTAAGACATCTCTTCTAAACTCATTTAATCTATTTATAATTCTTTGCTCTTCTTCTTCACTTACTTTAGGTTCTGCAACAATTTGCGCTACTTTTAATTCGGTACCAAAAACAGGTCTTTTATCTACTGGTATCTTATTAAAATACTCACGGACTTCTTCTGGAGTGATTTCTACCTCTTCAATAATTTTTGCTTGCATTTTAGAGGCTAATTGATTGCTTTTGTTTATCTCAAACATTTCATCTCTAAAACTTTCTTCATCATCTTTTCTATAATAGGCTAATAATTTTTCCATTGAGCCATTAAAATATTGCAAAAACTGCTGAATTTGGTAATCTACTTGTTGCCTAATTTCGGCATCTGACACTTGAATACTGTCTTGTATAGCGTGGTGTGCATAGAGTTTACTTTCTAATTTAGCTCCCATTAACTCACAATCTGTAACACCTTCTACGTTACCACCTGCGGCTTTAATTTGTTCTCTTTCTTTTGGAATATCAGATTCTAAAATAATGTAATCTCCTACCACTGCTGCTACCCCATCTACTTTTATAGCATTAAATGTATTAGAAGTAGTGTCTTTTACTTGAGAAGATTTTACTTCTTTTGGTTTATCATCAATAATTTCTTGTGCAGTTAAAATGTTTGCTGCAAAAAGGCTGATTAATAAAACACTTGCTAACTTTAAATTATTTATAAATTTCAAATTGTTTGTTTTTAATAGCATCTTTAATAATATCTTTTTCTAATTGCCTAATAAGTTCTAATTTCCTTTTATTAATGACTATTTGATCTATTGTAGGCTTTACATATTCTAACGGTGCTGTGTTGTTTCTTAGGAGCACATCGTTAATTTGCATCAAATATACTCCTAATGAATCTTTGAGTTGCACAAAATTAGATTTTTTTAACAGTTCATTTTTGTTTTCTGGAGTTACTACAGGAATTTTTTCTATAACCTGACTTAATTTTATCCAAATAGAATCGTTTAATGAATAGGAATTAAACTGAATAGAAATAGAGTCTAACTCTTTTTTATCTTCATCATTAAAACGTTTAAACCGTTCTTTTATATCATCATAATTGATGATTTTTTCATCAACATTAATGTATCTAAATTTTATAAGTTCTTCATTTAGTTTAAATGCCTCTTTATTGTTATTGTAATACTCTTGTGCTTCATCTTTAGTAACAACAGTATCAATACTCCTTTTTACTAAGGCTTCAATATAAGCTTTGGTATATAAATCGTTTTTATATTGATTTACTAGTTTATTAAAGCTTTCTTGTTTTGATTGGCTTAAATTCATCATTGCGCCATCCATAAACAATTGTTGTGTTGCCCATTTGTTAATAAAATTTTGAACAATAAGTGTACTATCTTGTACACTGGTATCTTCATTTATCAAGTCTTTTATATCATCGTAATATAAATAAGACTCGTTAACTCTAGCTACAGCGGTTTTTTCATCGGGCTTTTTTAAATACTCACATGATACCAGCGTAACAAATACAATTATTATAATTAATTTTAAACGCACCTTTTTTATTTTTCTATTTGAGATTTCACCTTTTTAAGGGCGTCTTTATTAACAACAACCTTATATTTTTCTTTTAAAGAATTTATCCAATTTTCTTCTTTATAGGTTTGATAATCGCTAATAACAAGACCTTTGGCTTCTTCAAAAGTTTTTTGGGCTTGTGGTATGATTTTTTTAACCTTTGCCACCACATAACCACCGTTATGTTTATATATATTAGAAACTCCTACCTTAAAAGGAAAGCCTTCTGGTAGTGCTTTATTGGAAGCATCCATAATTTCTGAAGTAAAAATTACTTCAACTTTATTATTGGTATTTATTAAGTTTTTAATATTATCAACACTCATTTCTTCCTCTAGCAGTTTAGACACTTTTTTAAGTGTTTTCTTTTTTGCCGAAGCAGCCACCACAGCATCTATTTGTTCTGGTATAACGTACTTACTTTTATTAGTCTCATAGTAATTTCTTATATCTATAGAGTCTGTTTCAGAAGCATTCCAAATGGTATTTTCCATTAAATCGAATAATAATAAACCGTCTCTATATTCTGCTAATATATTGGCAAAATCTTCATTTTCGGTTTCTAAATTTGCTTCTTTGTATTGTACTAAACTTTCATTTATAAATTCTTCATACCTCTCTTTTGTAAAAGCTTTTAAAGGTTTTTTATATATTCTTCCTTTTTGCTTTTCTAATAAATAGTCTCCAAAATCTTGATAGGTAAATTGTTTTGTTCCTATTTTTACCAAAGGTTCATTAGCTGTAAAATCTTGTGGTAATTTCCAAGTTCTTTTAAAATAGTTATCATTTAAAATAGATGAAAAATAACTCAATGCAGCTTTATTTTTACTTACATTATATTGTTTTTTAAGAGTACTGTATAAAGCTTCATCTATTAGTTTAGAACGGTCATCGCGTTTTATCTTAGCTTCTAGTTCTCCCTTCATATCTTCAAAAGGAGGTATTAACTTTTTGTTTAGCAACTTAACTATATGCCATCCGTATGCCGATTGAAATGGTTTAGATACATCACCTACATTTTCTAAACTAAAAGCTACTTCTTCAAATTTTTGAGCTCTTAATTGTCCTCCAGAAAACGGTGCTAGCTCCCCTCCTTTTGAAGCAGAACTTTTGTCGTCTGAAAATTGTTTAGCCAAATCTTCAAAAGCTTCTCCTTGTTGCAATTTACTGTAAATTTCTTGTATTCTAACTTCTGGATTGCTTAATGTATCATCTTTCTTTTTAACAACCATTATATGAGCAACAGTACGCTCTCCTCTAGATTTTCTCTTATCTAAAACATTAACTATATGATAGCCAAAACGCGTTCTAAATGGTTTAGAAATTTCTCCTACGGGCGTATTATAAGCTGCCGTTTCAAAACTATATACCATTTTAAAACCAGAAAAATAACCTAACTCTTCGCCAAATATTGTTTTACCATCATGTACTTCTTTTCTAACCTTATCAAAACCTTCTTTTAAAGCCCTTTCTCTTAATTTAACCAATTTATTGTATGCCAATAGCGTATCTCTAGGGTTGGCGTTTTGTGGTATTTTAATTAAAATATGATTGGCTTTTATATCATATGATACACGCTCATAAGCTTCTTCTATTAAAGCATTTGTAACCTTAACATCCTTCATGTAACTCTTTGCCAACTGTTTTTTGTAGGTTTCTAACTCTTTTTTATAGGTTGGCTTTTCATGAAGTCCTAAACTTTTAGCTTCTTTTAGCTTTAATTTGTAATTGGTAAAAAGTTTAAGATACTCATCTATATCTCGTTGAGATTCATCTTGAACTAAATCTAAATTTTTATTGTAAACCCTTAAAAATTCTGTTACGGTAACAGGATCATTATCAACCCAGAAAAGCGTTTCATTTTGAGATGATTGTGCATTAATTACTGTAATAAAAAGAACGAATACAGAAGTTAATAAATTACTAATTTTCATGGATTAAAATTTATGTAAGTGGCTACAAAAATACTAATATAAAGCTATTATGCAAGCGGTTTAACAATGCATTAATATTATACTTTTAACTGATTTTTTTAGTTGATATTGTTTTTAAGGTTTCATTATTTTATTTAAGTATTATTTACGTTACTTTACTTTAATTTTCAACTAACTTTATTTACTATGAGAAAATATGTTTGAACGAAAACCCCAAAAGTCATCAAATTTTATAAAAAATAAATTCACCTATTTAATAAACTCCTTTTTAACCTTAGTAATGATAAATTAGAATTAAAAAAGAAAAACCAGTAACTTAAATACACCATCAAAATTCACAATTTACATCACTAAGCCTAAAATTCAAATAAATTTATCTCATAATTAACTGTTACACGAGGCTCATTAAAAACTTCATTCTAATCATAATCACAATTAAATTATCTTTGCCCAATATAAAAAACTACAATGCGTATAGACATCATTACCGTTTTACCAGAATTACTTAAAAGTCCGTTTGAAGCCTCTATTTTAAAACGTGCTATTGAAGCTAATTTAGTTGAAGTTCATTTTCATAACTTAAGAGATTACACTACAGATAATTACAAAACCATTGATGATTATCAATTTGGTGGTGGCGCAGGTATGGTTATGATGATTGAGCCAATAGACAAATGTATTTCTGCTTTAAAAGCTGAAAGAGATTACGACGAAATAATATACATGACGCCCGATGGTGACACCCTAAACCAAGGTATTGCCAACCAATTATCATTAAAAGAAAACATTATTATTTTATGTGGTCATTATAAAGGTGTAGACCAACGGGTTCGCGATCATTTTATAACTAAAGAAATATCAATAGGAGATTATGTGCTGTCTGGTGGCGAATTAGGAGCTGCTGTACTTTGTGATGCTGTTATTAGGCTAATACCAGGCGTTTTAGGCAATGAAACTTCTGCTTTAACAGATTCTTTTCAAGATAATTTGTTAGCACCACCAATTTATACACGCCCAAGAGAATATAAAGGTTGGCAAGTACCTGAAATATTGTTTAGCGGCAACTTTCCTGAAATTGAAAAATGGCGTGAAGACAAAGCCTATGAACGCACTAAACAACGCAGACCAGACTTACTTAAAGATTAATTAATATGGAAAATTTAGACAGCATTCAGTATCAATTTTTAATGACAGGAATTATTAGCGGAATTGTTCATGTAATTATTTTTATAGCATCAATAATTTTAATTTACAAAAAAAGAACAATTGCCACAGCAATCTTACTTACAGGAAGTGTACTTAGCTTAATTAGCTATTTTGGTAGTTTTGCACTAAATATTTGGGCTGCTAGAATTAGTTCTAAACTCATGATTAAAACGCAAATAACCATGTCATTTTTTCAAGGTTTCTCGTTTTTAATATTTGGCGTTGGTTTACTACTTTTAGCTATTAATAACTTTAAAAAACAGTAAACCAACCAGTTGAAGAGAACAAATTTATACCGTACAAAAAAAGCCTCATAAAAAACTTTTAGCTTTTAGCTTTTCCATTTTAACTTTTTAATTATCTTTGCAGCCAATTTCAGGTTAACCTCTGGCGAAAATCGTGAATGTTGTTCTGAATCAACCATTTATAAAAATATATAAAGATGGAATCTTTAGTAAAATTTGTACAAGACGAATTTGTAACAAAAAAAGACTTACCAGAATTTAGCGCTGGTGATACTATTACTGTTTATTACGAAATTAAAGAAGGTAATAAAACAAGAACGCAGTTTTTTAGAGGAGTTGTAATACAACGAAGAGGATCTGGTAGTTCTGAAACCTTTACAATTAGAAAAATGTCAGGTTCAATTGGTGTAGAACGTATCTTCCCTGTTAATTTACCTGCATTACAAAAAATAGAAGTTAATAAACGTGGTAAGGTACGTAGAGCACGTATTTATTACTTTAGAGGTCTTACTGGTAAAAAAGCTAGAATTAAAGAGCAAAGACGCTAGTAAAACATTACTATTAAACAATTACAAAAGCTTTGATTTTCATCAAAGCTTTTTTTGTTATTAACTTTTGTTAATAACTACGGTTCATAAATAGTTGATATCTAACATCTTAAAAAATTTGTTTTTTTAAAGAGTGGTTATATATTAGCAAAAGAAATAGCAACAAAATCTCTAACCGAGTTGTTTCATTTTAAAAATTGAACTAGTGTTATTTCTTAATAAGGTAACGTTCTTTATAATAATTGTTTTTTGAGGTTTTAAAGAATCATGTGTAGGCATGTGAACTGAAAAACCATGATGTTACAAAAAAGTACCACATACGCAAGTAGGTGATAACTAATGTAGCAGAAAGCTTAAAGCAACTGGAGTGAAAGCAAAAGTTGTAAACAAAGCAATACTATTAACAAGCTAGACGTGCAAACGAAAAGTGAGATTAATGGTATCAAGAAAAACAATTAATCGAAACAGTTAGTAATAGGTCAATACATTTTGAAAATTATTACTGTTTCACTTGAAATAACAATACTGAAATTGAAATACTTGATGAAAATTCAAGTTGGTTTAGTATCACTACTAAAATAGATAGCAGTAATGTTGTTTCATAGAAAGCCATATCAAGGGAGATTAAATTCTGCAGTGATATGGCTTTTGTTTTTTTAGCTCATTTATTCCTTTTATTGCAAAATTCTTATTGGTAAACCACTTTTTTATAATTCTAATAAATTTAACTGTTTTATTAGTTTTCATTTAACATTTTGGTAATAATGAATGGCTATTTTTGTATATTCGCATCGCTAAAAACAAATCTTCATATTTTATCTAGTTTTTAGTTTTAAATAATTCAATAAAAACTTGACACTAATGTCTAAAATAATTTACACCAAAACTGATGAAGCTCCGGCTTTAGCAACTCGATCTTTTCTACCAATAGTTCAGGCTTTTGTAAAGTCTTCTGGAATTAACATTGAAACCAAAGACATCTCTTTAGCTGCCAGAATTTTAGCTGTATTTCCAGATTTTTTAAATGATAACCAAAAAGTTTCAGATGATTTGGCTTTACTAGGAGAATTAGCTAAAAAGCCAGAGGCTAATATTGTTAAACTCCCTAACATTAGTGCCTCTATCCCACAGTTAAAAGATGCTATAAAAGAGCTTCAAGCTAACGGTTTTGCTATTCCAGATTACCCTAACGAGCCAAAAAATGATACTGAAAAAGATATAAAAGCTCGCTACGATAAAATTAAAGGAAGTGCTGTAAACCCTATATTAAGAGAAGGTAACTCAGACAGACGCGCACCAAAAGCCGTTAAAAATTATGCTAAAAAGAACCCGCATTCTATGGGAGCATGGACTGCAGATTCTAAAACGCATGTAGCTACCATGCAAGACAATGATTTTGCTCACAATGAAAAATCAGTTACACTTCCTGAAGCTACAAATATTAAAATAGTTCATACCGATACATCTGGTAACACTACCATTTTAAAGGATAGTTTCCACATTTTAAAAGATGAAATTATTGATGCCACAGTAATGAACAAAAAAGCATTAGTTGCTTTTTTAGAAAAACAAGTAGCCGATGCTAATGAAAAAGGTATCTTATTTTCATTACATATGAAAGGTACCATGATGAAAGTAAGTGATCCTATTATTTTTGGACACGCTGTAAAAGCTTACTTTAAAGATGTATTTAAAAAACACGGTGAAACTCTAGAGAAAATAGGCGTAAATGTAAATTCGGGCTTAGGTAATTTACTTGAGCGTATTAATGAGTTACCAGCAGATAAAAAAGCTGAAATTGAAGCCGATATTGAAGCTACCTATAAAAATGGACCAGATATTGCCATGGTAAATTCAGATAAAGGCATTACCAATTTACACGTACCAAGTGATGTAATTATTGATGCATCTATGCCTGCTATGATACGTAATTCTGGCAAAATGTGGAACGCTAAAGGTGAATTACAAGACACTAAAGCGGTTATTCCAGATAGTAGTTATGCTGGTGTTTATGCTACAACTATAGATTTTTGTAAAGAGCATGGTGCTTTTGATCCTACCACAATGGGTACTGTACCAAATGTTGGTTTAATGGCTCAAAAAGCTGAAGAATATGGCTCTCACGACAAAACTTTCGAAATTCCATCAAATGGAACAGTAGATGTTATTGATGATAACGGAAATACATTAATGAGCCATACCGTTGAAACTGGTGATATTTGGAGAATGTGTCAAGCAAAAGATGCTCCTATTCAAGACTGGGTTAAACTTGCTGTTACACGTGCTAGAGCTTCAAAAATACCAACTATTTTCTGGTTAGATGAAAATAGAGCTCATGATAGAGAACTAATAAAAAAAGTAAATACCTACCTAAAAGACCACGATACCGAAGGTTTAGACATAAGAATTTTATCTCCTATTGAGGCTACACGCTTAACTTGTGAAAGATTAAAAGATGGGCTAGACACTATTTCTGTAACAGGTAATGTTTTACGTGATTATTTAACAGATTTATTTCCAATTTTAGAAGTTGGAACTAGCGCTAAAATGCTATCTATTGTACCATTAATGAATGGTGGTGGTTTATTTGAAACTGGCGCTGGTGGTTCTGCTCCTAAACACGTTCAGCAATTATTAGAAGAAAACCACTTACGTTGGGATTCGTTAGGAGAATTTTTAGCCTTGGCTGTTTCTTTAGATTATTTTTCGCAAGTAAACAACAATCCAAAAGCAAAAATTTTAGGTGATGCTCTTGATGATGCTACCGAAAAATTATTAGAAAATAAAAAAGGCCCTTCAAGAAAAGCTGGTGAATTAGATAATAGAGGAAGTCATTTTTATCTTGCTTTATATTGGGCACAAGAGTTAGCAAATCAAGACAAAGATTTAGAGCTTAAAGAAGAATTTAAACCTATAGCTGATGCTCTTGCTAAAAATGAAGAAACCATTGTAAATGAATTAAACAGTATTCAAGGAAAACCTGCTGATATTGGAGGTTATTATTTCCCTAATGAAGATTTAGCTAATAAAGTTATGAGACCTAGCAAAACCTTCAACAGTATATTAAATTAATTCTATAAAATAATAACTTAATAAAAGCTCCTATTAAAGGAGCTTTTTTTATTTTTATAAAAAATTGTTAATCTACATGCCAAACCTTCGGTTCTGTTTTCTTTTATTTTATTTTTTAGTTTTCAGTAAAGGTATTGCTCAAGAAAAATTCACCCTTAGCGGTGTTATCACCGAAGAAAAAAGTAACGAAACACTTATTGGGGTAAACATTATATTTCCTAGTCTACAAACAGGTACTACTACCAACGAGTATGGATTTTACTCCATCACCTTACCAAAAGGCACCTATTCTGTTGTTATAAGTTATTTAGGGTATTCTACCATAACTGAAACTGTAGAACTTACAAGCAACATTACTAAAAATTTTAGTTTGGTTAATTCTCTTGAAAATTTAGACGAAGTTGTTATAACAGAGAACATAGAGAAATTAAGCATAAAAAAACCTCAAATGAGTGTTAATAAGCTTACTGCTTCAACCATAAAAGAAATTCCCGTGGTACTTGGTGAATCTGATATTATAAAAGCCATAACACTTTTACCTGGTGTTACCAGTACCGGCGAAGGCACATCAGGATTTAACGTTAGAGGTGGTGCTGCAGACCAAAATTTAATTCTGTTAGACGAAGCAACCATTTATAATTCTTCGCATTTATTTGGGCTATTTTCGGTTTTCAATCCAGATGCTATAAAGGACCTTCGCTTATATAAAGGGGGGATTCCTGCAAGATACGGAGGACGTGTATCTTCTGTTTTAGACATTTATCAAAAAGAAGGAAACAGCAAACAGTTTCATATGAATGGAGGTATTGGGCTTGTTTCTAGTAGACTGCTAACAGAAGGCCCTTTAAAAAAAGATAAAGGCTCTTTTCTTTTGGGAGGAAGATCCAGTTATGCACACTTATTTTTACCGCTTTTTGATATTAATAATATTGCTTATTTCTATGATTTAAACACCAAACTGAGTTATAAAATAAATTCTAAAAACAACATTTATCTGTCGGGTTATTTTGGGAGAGACGTTTTTAGAATTGAAGATACTTTTGAAAACACCTACGGAAACTCCGTTTTAAATTTTAGATGGAATCATCTGTTTTCAGACAAACTTTTTTCTAATTTATCTTTTATATATTCCGATTACTATTATGATTTAAAACTAAGTTTTGTTGAATTTGATTGGAAATCAGGAATACAAAATTTTAACTTAAAATACGATTTTAAACATTACTTAACAAACAACCTAAAATTACAATATGGCTTAAATAGTGTGTATTACAAATTTAATCCAGGAGAAATTAACCCCACAACAGAAACATCGGGCATAAATAAATTTAAACTAATAGATAAATACGCTTTTGAAAACGCTTTATATGTTGATGCAGAACATAACCTTTCAAATAACTTATCAATATCGTATGGCGTAAGGTTAAGTTCTTTTTTAAGACTAGGGCAAAATGAACTAAATATTTATGAAAACAACCAAGCTGTTGTTTTTAATGATGACTTTCAAATTTATGAAAAAGCAGATCCTATTGATACAAAAACTTATAAACGAAGCGATGTTATTGCTAGCTTTATAAATCTAGAACCTAGATTTTCTTTAGCATATCAATTAGACTCTAATAGCTCTATAAAAACAAGCTATAATAAAATGAATCAGTATTTACATCTGCTATCAAACACCAATGCACCTACCCCACTAGATATTTGGACTCCTAGCGGAAAATATGTAAAACCACAATCCTTACATCAAGTTGCAATAGGTTATTTTAAAAATTTTAAAGACAATAAATACTCATTAGAGGTTGAAAGCTTTTATAAAACCATTAAAAATAGAATAGATTATATTGATGGAGCCGATTTAATTGCCAATAATGCTATTGAACAAGTAATTTTAAATGGAAAAGCACGTGCTTATGGTTTAGAGCTACTCTTAAGAAAAAACGAAGGCAGATTAAAAGGATGGTTAGCCTATACGCTTTCAAAATCAGAACAACAAACAAAAGGACGAACAGCAAACGAAACAGGTATTAATAATGGTAATTGGTACAAAACACCTTATGACAAAACACATGATATATCAATAACCACAAGCTATAATTGGAATAACAGACTTAGCGTGAATGCTAATTTTTTGTTTCAAACTGGGCAACCCGTAACATATCCTAATGGACAATATGAATACAATGGTCTTCATATTCCTAATTATGGAGCAAGAAACGAAAACAGACTACCTGCTTATAACAGATTAGATGTTTCACTAAAATACATCCCAAAACAGAAAAAAGAAAGAAAATGGTCTAGCCACTGGGTATTTAGTATCTATAATGTTTACAACAGAAAAAATGCCGCGTCAATCACTTTTGGCCAAAATAATGATACTGGTTTAAACGAAGCTACAAGATTAGCTATTTTTGGAATTGTACCATCAATATCTTATAATTTTAAACTCTAATGATAAAAAAATTTATATTAATAATCATATTTGGATTTCTATCAACATCATGCGAAGATGTAATTGATGTTGATTTAGAAACTGCTGATCCTAGATTGGTTATAGATGCTTCATTAAGTTGGGTTAAAGGTACACAAGGCAATCTACAAGTAATAAAACTAACACTTACAGCCCCATTTTTTGATGACACAATACCTCCTGCAAACGGAGCTACAGTAACTGTTGAAGATTCAAATAACAATATCTTCACCTTTATAGAACAAGATAATTCTGGTGTTTATTTAAACAATACATTTATTCCAGAAATAAATGGTGTATACAACCTAACTATTATCTATGAAAACGAAGTTTACACAGCCACTGAAACTTTAATTCCTGTAACAAGTATTGATTTTGTTGAACAGAACAACAATGGGGGTTTTTCGGGTGATGAAATTGAAATAAAAGCCTATTATACAGATCCTGAAGATGAAGAAAACTATTATTTATTTCAATTTGTTAATAATCAGTACATAACTACTTTAGAAGTTTATGATGATGAATTTAATAATGGAAATCAAATTTTTGGATACTACTCTCATGAAGATTTAAAATCTTCAGATCAGCTAACTATTAAAATCTCTGGAATATCAGAACAACATTACGAGTTTTTTAATATTTTACTACAACAAAGAGATGATGAATCTGGAGACCCTTTTGAAACCCAACCAGCAACTATTCGTGGTAATTGTGTTAATCAAACCAACCCAGACAACTATCCATTAGGATATTTTAGAGTTACTGAAACAGATGTTTTTACTTATACAGTCCAATAAAATAATGTATTTTTAAAGCATGAGTTTTACAAAAATAACAGAGCAAGATTCATACTACAATCACCTCGAAAAAATGAGCGTTGGTGAGTTACTTTATAACATTAATAAAGAAGATAAAACAGTTCCGTTGGCAGTTGAAAAAGCGCTGCCACAAATTGAAGCTTTAATACATGAAATTGTCCCCAAATTAAAAGCTGGAGGCAGATTATTTTATCTTGGAGCTGGCACAAGCGGTAGACTAGGTATTGTAGATGCTTCTGAGTGCCCCCCAACTTTTGGTGTACCTCACAATTTAGTAATAGGTTTAATTGCTGGAGGTGATACTGCTATAAGAAAAGCTGTAGAGTTTGCCGAAGATTCTACCACTCAAGGTTGGGAAGATTTAAAAAAACATCAAGTTTCTAATAAAGATGTTGTAGTTGGTATTGCAGCATCTGGAACAACACCTTACGTTATAAGTGCCCTAAAAGCTTGTAATGAAAACAATATTATTACCGGTTGTATTACCTGTAATCATAGAAGTCCACTATCTCAAACAGCTATGTATCCTATAGAAGTTATTGTGGGGCCAGAGTTTGTTACAGGCAGTTCTAGAATGAAAGCAGGTACCGCCCAAAAGTTAGTGCTGAACATGATTACTACCGCTACAATGATTCAACTAGGCCGTGTTAAAGGAAATAAAATGGTTGATATGCAACTAAGCAATAACAAACTAGTTGATAGAGGAACTAAAATGATAATGAATGAATTAAATATTGCTGAAAAGGAAGCACAAAATTTATTAGATGAATTTGGTAGTGTACGTTTGGCCATTAAAAATTATAAAAAATGAAAGAAAACAAAACTGATAAAAAAGAACTTATTAAAGGTATTAAAATAATGGTGTTTTCATTAGGTAGTTTGTTTATTGGGCCAATTATTTTAAGTTTTGCTTATAGCAAACCAGATGACCCACTTTATTTACCCATGTTAATTTTAGGATGTGCTATAAGTGCTATGGCCGTTTTCTTAATTTTTAGAGGTATAAAAACCATAATGGGTAGTATGTTTAAAAAGAAGTAAAAATTCCTTTTTTTATTAAGCAAAAGTATTGGGTGTAGTTGGGTTGTACCCAAAATCTTCGTCGTTAAAATCAATATTTAAACCATTTAAAATATAATTTATAATAGCGTAATGATGAATAGTGTGGCTATTTGCATGAGCCAACAAAGCGCCATAAGTATAAGGTATTTCTATTTTCCCCATTCCTAAGTCATCAATTACACACACAGTTTCTTTAATTTTAAAATTTACTGAATTTAGTTTTTTTATAATTTCTTCTAAATAACGCTGTGCACAACTACAATTAGTTTCTATTTCTTTATTCCTACCTCGATCCGTTAAATCTATCTTATTATCAGCATTGAGGTTAAAAATACAATTATAAAAATCAAGTATATGCCTAATATGAGTTCCTATACTAGAATGATAAGGTGGAACTGACACATTACATAATTGCGCATCTGTTAGAACACTCAATAAAGCATATGATTTTTGCAAGGTTTTTAAAGTAGATTGTTTAATTATACTCATATCCCCCTAAAATATAAAAATAATTTAAAGCATACTTCTCTATTTATACACTTTAAGGTTTTTTATTCAATACCAGCTAATTTACCACAAAACAATAAAAACACAAATAACTCACATACAATAAGTTAAATAACAATGTTACATATATTGTATAGTTTGAAACATATGTTTTATAGGCTTGTTTTATTTCAATATAGTTTTACTTCAACTAAAAAAAGAAACTAAAAGTTTATTTAACATTCTAAACAATTAATATTTAAACACTTTAATTATGAAAACTACAAAAACCCCTTTCAACCTAAAAAAATTTATTTACGTTTTAATCTTTCCATTAGTTATTGGAACGTATGGTTGTTCAAATAATGATGATGGTGATGATAATCCCACAGGCGTTTGTAATGAAGTAATTTCCTCAGCTACTAAATTTTCAAATGCATTAACAAGTTATCAACAAAACCCCTCAGAAACTACATGTAACAATTTAAAAAACACAGCCTTAGACTATATTGAAGCTTTACAAGATTGCCAAAAATATACAGAACAATATGGTGATTTAGAAGAAGCAGCCGAAGGTTATAGAAATTTAGATTGTTCTGAAATTTAAAAGTGGAGAGTTATAAGATACAACCCCATTTATTATCCATAAAATCTATTAATATTTAAAAATAAAAACAATGAAAAAATTTAATTACAGTCTAGTAACGGCATTAATCGTTATGTTTTCTTTAAATGCATCTGCCCAAACCGAAACCAAATTAGGTGGTTTCTTAGCCTATGGTACAGAAATTGAGAATTTAGGTATAGGTGCCAATGCCGAATTTCCTATTATGGAAAAACTAACCATTTCTCCTGCATTCATTTTCTACCTACCTAAAGACGAAAGCGGTATTAAAATAAACTGGTTTGAGGTTAACGCCAATGCCAATTATTATTTTTTAGCCGAAGATAATCTAGATATATACGGTATTGCCGGACTAAACTATTCCAGTGTTAAAGTAAAATACGATGGTAGCTATGGTTTTGGCGATTTTTCTGCTAGCGATGGGCGTTTTGGCCTTAACATTGGTGGTGGTGCTAACTTTAACCTTAACGGAAGCATTACTCCTTTTGCAGAATTAAAATATGTAATTATTGATGAAGGCCAACTAGTTATTGCTGGTGGTGTTAAGTTTAATATTTAAGAGTTAATATACCTTTTTTGCCTCATTTTATTAACCTACATAGAAAACCCAATCAAAATATTAAAAAATACTGATAAAATAATCTAAAATAAAAGCAGACAAACTTAAAAAATTTTTCTGCTTTTATTAATTATCGTTTAATTCGTTTAAAACCAATCGCAACTCGCCATAACTATATTTATCATCCAATTGATGTTTTAAATCTGAAAGGTTTTCAAAAGTTTTGGTTGGAATAATCTGCTTTAGTTCTTCATAATGTTGTTTAGGCATTAAATTGGTAATTTTTACTTCTCCGGTAGAAATAAAACTAGCTAGATGTCCAAAAATAGTATTTTCATTAAGTTCTCGTAAGTCTGCTATTTCTTTAATGGTCTTACCTGATTGAAATAATTTTAACGATTCCTTTTTGGTATCGCCTCGTTTTCTTTTAGGTTGGCTTGGTTCAAATAATTCAATTTTATTGGATACTTCAATATCATGTTCATCACAGTAGGCCCTAATTACCTTTAAAATGGCAGAACCATACTTTTCTACCCGTGTTTTTCCCATGCCATTAACATTAAGCAATTCTTCTTTATTGGTTGGCAAGGTTTCACACATTTCATAAAGTGATTTTTGAGAAAATATTTGATAATGAATTAAGTCTTTCTGTTTAGCAATATCATTACGTAATATGCGCAACTTTTCAAACAACTCCACATTACTGGTTCCATCTATAACTGTTTTTCTAGATTTTTTAGGTTTATCTTTCCCTGTAAACACAGCCTTAGCTCGTAATTCTAAAAATTCTTTAGTATTAAAACCACTTACCAGTTCCCTAAAATATAGTTCTTTAACGGTTAGTAAATCTTCTAGAGCATCTAAATGTTTTGTTATCTCCTCTCCTACAGCTTGATTATCGGTGGTAAATGAGAAGGTTTTTAACGGCTCTAAAATCTTAGTTTCAGTTTCTTCTTTAAAATAAGCTATTGCCTTTTTAAAACGCTCTTGAATAATGGTACTTTCTTCTGCTAAATTTTCAGTTTTTGAAAGTTGTTTTAGTTGAATATTAAAGCTATTAGCTACTTTTAAGAAATGAGTAAGCGTATCTTTTATAGGAACAAAAACGCCTTCTATTGAACCTTCAATAATAGTTCTATTTTTATAATAAATATCTAAAATACGGTTAACAGGGTAAAGAGATAGATAAAAATCAAACACTTCTGCTATTAAATCTAATTGAAATTTTTTTTGTGAAGCCTTTAATACTTCATCATTTGGAGCATTTTTTTCTGCATCTCTGTTAAAGGCTATCACATTACTGTCATTTATAATTTGATTGGAATGTATTTTACTTTTTAAAACTAAACCATCTAAAGATTTACAACGACTTAAAGCCACATAAGTTTGACCATGAGCAAATGCGCCATCTGCATCAATAATGGCTTTTTCAAAAGTTAAACCCTGACTTTTATGAATAGTTATTGCCCAAGCTAAACGCAGTGGTATTTGAGTAAAAGAGCCTAATTTTTCTTCGGTAATAGCTTTACTATCTGCATCTACAGTATAATTAATATTCTCCCAAATTTCAGGAGTTACATTTATATTAAAATCATCTCCCGGAGAATGCACAATAACTTCATCCTTATCTAAATGAATAACCTCTCCTATTTTCCCATTAAAATAACGTTTTTCTAGGCTACTATCATTTTTTACAAACATAACCTGTGCTCCTACTTTAAGTTCTAAATTTTCTTTAGTTGGGTAAGCATACTCTGGGAATTTCCCATCAATTTCAGCATGGAAATTAAATATCTTTCCTTTTAGATTATTTAATTCTTTGTAATTAGATGCTTCTGCTTTGTTGTTATGAGTAGTTAAACTAATATAACCTTCACCAGGTTTTGGTTTAAAGTCTGGTATAAAACGTTTATTTAATTCTTCTGCAGCTAATGCACTTAATTTATTATTTCTAATTTCATTAAGAATTTGAATAAATTTAGGATTCTCTTGTCTATAGATATGTTTTAATTCAATAGTAACTGCATTACTTTGCTGAAATGATAAACTACTAAAAAAGAATATATTTTTATAAGTATGTTTAAGTAACTCCCATTCCTGTTCTTTAATAACTGGCGATAATTGTTGCAAATCTCCTATCATTAACACCTGTACTCCCCCAAACACTTTATTCCGATTTCTAAAACGACGAAGTGTCTTATCAATTCCATCTAATAAATCGGCTCTAACCATACTTATTTCGTCAATAACCAATAAATCCATCGACCTAATAATGTTTATTTTGGTTTTGCTAAATTTTCTATTGAATGTTTTAGAAGCATTTAAATCGTTATCAGGTAAAATTGGGCCGAAAGGCATTTGAAAAAAAGAATGTATTGTAACACCTTTAGCATTTATAGCTGCAACACCAGTTGGAGCAACTACAACCATACGCTTTAAAGATTTCATTCTTAATTTATGCAAAAAAGTGGTTTTACCAGTACCTGCTTTACCAGTTAAAAAAATATTTCTATTGGTGTTATTTACAAAATTCCAAGCAAGATCAAGTTCTTTATTTATCTTCATAAGTCATTTTCAGAAATCATTTACAGATGAAGCATCAAGATAATAAAATAGGCTCTTTTTAGTATACTAATTTGAGGTAAAAACAAAAAAAAACCCTTCATAATAATATGAAGGGTTTCAAAAAAAGGCGATGACCTACTCTCCCACAAACGTAGTACCATCGGCGCTAATGGGCTTAACTTCTCTGTTCGGAATGGTAAGAGGTGAGCCCCATTGCTATAACCACCTTAAACTGTTGGTTGTTAATTTGTAGTTTTTGGTTGTTGTATCTTTTTCCAACTAATAACTATCAACTATCAACCGCGCTACTTGCGCAAATATCTTAACATATTGAAAAAAATGACATGAATATGATTTCTACTCTTATAAAAAAACAGGCGTACAATAAGCCTATGGGTTATTAGTACTACTCGGCTATGACATTACTGCCTTTACACCTATAGCCTATCAACGTGGTCATCTCCCACGACCCTTTAAAGAAATCTCATCTTGTGGTGGGTTTCGCGCTTATATGCTTTCAGCGCTTATCCCTTCCAAACGTAGCTACTCTGCAATGCTCCTGGCGGAACAACAGATAC